>CP031594.1 GCA_003217735.2 Marinibacterium anthonyi
ATGGACACCAAACGTTTCACCGGCCCCAACGCCGGCAGCCAGAAGTACGACCTGCTGACGGCCATCGCCGTCGCCGGGCTGAGCGGGTCGCCCGGTTTTCAGACATCGATGCTGCGGCTCGTGGCGCTGGTCACCGCCCGGTACAACTGGGCCCGGGACGAACTGACGGTGGGGCAGCGCGAGATGGCGCGGATGTGGTCGGTGGACGAACGGACCGTCAAGCGCGAGATCAAGCGGCTGACGACCGCCGGCATCCTGTTGCAGCTGCGGCCCGGGGTGCGGGGCAGGGTGGCGGCCTATCGGCTGAACATCGAAGAGATCCACCGCCTCAGCGCGCCGGTATGGGACAAGGTCGGCCCGGATTTTTCCGAACGCATGGCCACGCAAACTGTCGCCCCGGTGTCCGAGAAGGTGGTTCACGTGACTTTCGGGGGGCCGCCGCCCCCGACGGAACCGGTCGCGCCGACAGGGCAGGGGGGGCCGTGGGACAAGGTCATGGCGCGGCTGGCCCAGCTGGAGCCCGCCCTGTTCCGCAACTGGTTCAAGGGGCTGGGCTGCGCGGCCTATGCGGACGGCATCCTGCATCTGCGCGCGCCGTCGGCCTTTGTCGCGCAATATGTCCAGACCCATCACATGCGCCTGATTTTGGGCGCCGCGCAGCTGGAATTTCCCGGCGTCCGGCGGATCGAGTTTGCCTGTTGAGGCTGGCGATGGGGGGGGCGTGTGCAACGGGAAATTCAATGTTGCACACGAAAGGCGCATGTGCAACGTGAATATCATTGTTGCACATGATTGACGGGCGCACCCCATGCCGATCCAATCCCATTCGCGCACCGCGCAGGTGGCCTACCAGGACCTGCTGAGGCTGCACCTCGACGAGGCGGCCTCGGACATTGTCGGGACCATCGAGGAACGCCGGCGAGGCGAACGGACATACCTTTACGACCGGTTCCGCCTGGGGACCGAGGTCCGCAGCAGGTATCTGGGCGAGGACACGCCGGAGCTGCGCGCACGCATCGACCGCAGCCGCGACATAAGGGACGCCGCCAGGGATCGTCAGGCCGCCATGGTCCGCCTGACACGGCTTCTGCGGGCCGAGGGCATGGCGGGCACCGACCGCGACACCGGCTCGCTGCTCATGGCCTTTGCGCGCGCCGGGGTCTTCCGGCTGGGCGGCACGCTGATCGGCACAGGGGCCTACGGTCTGTACCAGGGCGAGCTGGGCGTGCGGTTCGACACCGATGAATTGGCACAGACCGGGGACATCGACTTTGCCAGTTTCGAACGCCTGTCCGTCGCGCTTGGCGACCGGGTCGAGGAAGACCCGGGCGACATCCTGCAGGCGCTGAAATTCGACCCGGTGCCGGGGGTCTATGACCGGCAGGTCTGGCGATGGCGGCAGAGCCACGGAGAAGCGCTGGTGGAGTTCCTGACGCCCGCCTTCGGGGCGGAGACGGTCAAACCCCTGCCAGCCCTTGGGGTCAGCGCGCAGGGGCTGAATTACCTCAACTACCTGATCGCCGACCCGATCCATGCGGTGGCGCTTTATCGCTCGGGCGTTCTGGTCCAGATCCCGCGGCCCGAGCGGTTCGCGATCCACAAGCTGATCGTCGCCGACAGGCGGCGGGACGGGCCGGACCGGGCCAAGGCGCGCAAGGACCTGGCCCAGGCCGAGGTTCTGATCGGGGTGCTGGCGCAGGACAGGCCGGACGAGCTGGCCGAGGCCTACGAGGACGCCCTCTCGCGCGGGCCACGCTGGCGCGAGAGGATCGGGGCAAGCCTGGCCCGCCTGCCGGGGGCGGCGGGGCTGATCGCGGACCTGGCCTAGCCGGGCCCGGTCAGCGGATCGTGGGGTCGAGCTTGTCGCGCAGCCAGTCCCCGGCCAGCGAGATCGACAGCGTCGTCAGCATGATCACGACGGCGGGCGAAAGCATGATCCAGGGCGCCGTGGTCAGGTATTCGCGGCCAAAGCCCACCATGTTGCCCAGGCTCGATTCCGGGGGCTGCACGCCGAGGCCCAGGAAGGACAGGCCGGATTCCATCAGGATGATCTCGGGGAAGGTCAGCGTCATCGACACGATAAGCGTCGAGGCCACGTTCGGCAGGATGTGGTGCAGGTACACCCGCCGGGGCGTCGCCCCCAGCTGCACCACCGCCGCCGCATAGCCCTGGGCGCCTGCGGAAATCGCGAGGCCCCGGGCGATGCGGGCGTACCGTTCCCACCCGTAAAACCCCATCAGGCAGACCAGCAGCCACATGGACGACCCGAAGAAGGCCAGCACGGCCAGCGACATGATCAGGAAGGGCAGGGCGGCCTGGAAATCGGCCAGCATCACCACGAAATGTTCGACCACGCCGCGAAACTGCGCGGCCAGGAACCCCAGCGTGGTGCCGAAGAAGGCCGACAGCAGCGTCGCCCCGAAGGCGATGATCAGCGACACGCGGATCGACTGGATCAGGCGCGACAGCACGTCCCGGCCCAGTTCGTCCGTGCCCAGCCAATGGCCGGGCGTGCCCGGGGGCGACAGGCGCGCCAACAGGTCCATCTGGGTGACGTCATAGGGCCTGAGCCAGTTGGCGAAGATCGCGCACAGCACCATCAGCGCCAGCCAGAACAGGCTGAAGGCCACGGCGCCGGGGACCGAGGTCAGCCGTCGCAGAACGCCCTTGCGCGGCGCGGCGGTGTCGGAGGGAGTGGCAAGCGACATGGGGTCCTCTCAGTGCGCGGGCTGGGCGCGCAGGCGCGGGTCGAGCCAGCCGTACAGCAGGTCGACGATCAGGTTCGACACCACCATCACGGCGGCGATCAGCAGCAGGATGCATTGCACGACGGCCAGGTCCCGGTTGGCGACCGACACGATCAGCAGCCGTCCGATACCGGGCCAGGAAAAGATGGTTTCCACCACCACCGCGCCCGAGATCACCGACCCCACCATGAACCCCACGATTGTCACGATGGGCACCGCGGCGTTTGGCAGCGCATGGCCACGCACCACGTTGTGCCACCGCACCCCCTTGGCCGAGGCGGTGCGGATATAGGGCTGTCCCATGACTTCGATCATGGCCGACCGGGAAAACCGCGCGAGGATGCCGATGCCGCCGATGGACATGGTGATGGCCGGCAGGATCGCGTGCTGCCAGGTGCCGATCCCGCCCGAGGGCAGGGCATGCAGCGTGACGGCAAAGATCAGCACCAGCACCAGCCCCATGACGAAGGACGGGATGGTGAACCCCAGGATCGCCAGCAGGATCACCCCGCGATCCACCGCGCTGTCGCGGTGCAGGGCGGCGTAGATACCGGCGGGAATGCCGATGCACAGCTTCAGGATCAGCGCCGGGATGGTCAGCTGCAACGTTGCCGGAACCCGTTCCAGCACCAGGTCGATGGCGGGCGAGCGGTCGCGCATCGACAGGCCGAAATCGCCGGTCAGGATCGCCTTGAAATAGGACAGGTATTGTTGCCACAGCGGCGCATCCAGCCCCCATTGCTTGCGAAAGGCGTCGATGGCTTCTTTCGGCACGTCGGGGCCCATCAGCACCTGGGCCGGGTCGCCGGACATGCGCAGGACGACGAAGGCGAAGGTCATGACGGCCAGAACCGTCACCACGGCGCGCAACAGGCGGATCAGGACGAAGGTGATCATGGTACGCTCCTCAGGCGGCGCGCGACGCGGGCGCGCCGGTGACGTGGTGGCAGGCGGCGGTCTGCTGCGGGGCCGCGGCGCGCAGGGCAGGGACCTTTTCGCGGCAGATGTCGGTGGCGATGGCACAGCGGGGGTGAAAGGCGCAGCCCGACGGGCGCTTGCCGGGATTGGGCGGTTCGCCCTGCAGGATCACACGGCCGTCCAGCGTCCGGCCCGGTTCGGGAACCGACGAGATCAGCGCCTGGGTATAGGGATGCTGCGGATGGGCGAACAGGTCCTCGGCCGGGCCTTCTTCGACGATGCGGCCCAGGTACATGACGGCGACGCGATCGCAAAGGTTGCGCACGACCTTCAGGTCATGGCTGATGAAGACCATGCTCAGGTCTCCGCGGCGCTGCAGGTCGCGCAGCAGGTTCACCACCTGCGCCTGGATCGACACGTCCAGCGCCGAGACCGGTTCGTCACAGACCAGCAGGTCGGGATTGGTGGCCAGGGCGCGGGCGATGACGACCCGCTGGCGTTGGCCGCCCGACAATTCGTGGGGATAGCGTCCGGCCTGATCGGGGCGCAGGCCGACGGCCTGCATCAGCTCGAACACCCGGTCGTCGCGGTCGGCGGGGCTGGCGATCCCGTGGATGTCCAGCGGTTCGCGGATCTGCACGGCGATGGTCAGCCGCCGGTCCAGCGCGGCCAGGGGGTCCTGGTAGATCATCTGGATCCGGGCGCGCAGCGCGCGCCAGTCCGCCGTTCCGGGCGGGGGCAGGGGGGCGCCGTCAAACCGGACCTCGCCGCCCTGCGCGGGATCGACGCCCAGAAGCATCCGGCCCAGCGTCGACTTGCCCGACCCGCTTTCGCCGACGATGCCCAGGGTTTCGCCCGGGCGCACCGTCAGGCTGACGCCATCGACGGCGCGGATCGGCAGGGGGCGGGCAAGCAGGCCCCGGCGGCTCTGGTAGATGCGGACGAGGTCCCGCGCGTCCAGAACGGCGGTCATTGGCGCATTCCTTCCCGGGTGGCGGGGGCGTCCTTGCGGGACGCGGGGGCTGATGTGGAGGCCGATTTGGAGGTTGCGGGCAGGGGATAGGCGCAGGCCAGGCGGCGGCCGTCCTGCTGGGCAAGAAGATCGGGCCGTTCGCTGCGGCAGAAATCGCGGGCTTCGGTGCAGCGCGGCGCAAAGGCGCAGCCGGCGGGCAGGTTGCGCGGGTCCGGCACGGTGCCCCGGATCGGCACCAGCGGGGTGCGGGGGCCGTCAAGGCGGGGCAGGGCGTCGAACAGGCCGCGCGTATAGGGGTGGCGGGGACGGTCGAACAGCAGGCCGACATCGCCCTGTTCGACGATCCGGCCCGCATACATCACGCAGACCCGTTCACAGACCTGCGCCACCGCGCCCAGATCGTGGCTGATGAAGACGGTGGCCATGTTCATTTCGGCCCTCAGCCGCGCCAGCAGGTCGAGGATCTGCGCCTGGATCGTGGCGTCCAGCGCCGTCGTCGGTTCATCGGCGATCAGCAGGTCGGGTTCGCCGGCCAGGGCCATGGCGATCATCAGCCGCTGGCACTGGCCGCCGGAAAACTCGTGCGGGTAAAGCGCGAAGCGGCCGCGCGCGTCGGGAATGCCGACCATGTCCATCAGGCGCAGCGCTTGCTTCTTCGCGGCGGCGCCGGTCAGGCCACGGTGCAGGCGCAGCGCCTCGCACAGTTGGCGGCCGACCTTCAGCACCGGGTTCAGCGCGCTTGAAGGATCCTGGAAAATCATCGCGATCCGACCGCCGCGCACCTGTTCCAGCTTCGCGCGCGGCGCGCCGGACAGGTCGGTGTCGCCCAGCCGCACCCGGCCCGAAACGCTCGCCTTCGACGGCAGCAGGCCCAGGGCCGCCAGCCAGGTCACCGACTTGCCGCAGCCGCTTTCGCCGACCAGGCCCAGGGCCTCGCCGGGGCGGACATCCAGGTCGATGCCATGCAGCACCGGTACGCCGTCGAAGGCGACCCTGAGATCCCGGATCTCGACCAGGTTGGTCATCGTGCTTTCCTTTCCAGTCGTGGGATTGCCGGAGCCCGGCAATGGAAAAACCCCGGCGGGCAGGGGGCCCGCCGGGGTGTCGTGGCCGGGGAAGGTCAGCCTTCGTAGCGCCAGTTGTCGGCGCGGAAGTCCATGGCGAAGGCCGGCGCGGCCTTCCAGCGCAGGTCCGACCGCATGCCCGTGAAGACGGCGTTCTGGTGCAGGATCTGATAGGCCGGATCCTCGCGTTCGCAGATCTCCAGCATCCGGGCGAAGGCCTGCTTGCGCCTGGCCCGGTCGGTCGAGGTTTCCATGACCTGCGACAGCTCGTTCACCTCGGCATTGGACCATTCGTGGTTCTGCTGGGGCGACGAGTTGGGGCCGAACTGGGTGACCATCGGCGTGATCGGGTCGTTGATCGTGTTGGACGCCGACCAGTCGCGGATCCCGCCCGGCGTACTGAAGTCCATGATCTGGCCCCAGTTCTCCTTCATCTCGATCTCGACGTTCAGACCGACCTGCTTCCACATCTCGACCAGGATCTGACCGGTGGGCACCTGGTTGGTGTAGTAGTTGTTCAGCAGCCGGTAAGGGATCGGATCGCCCTTGTATCCGGCCTGCTTCAACAGGTCCCTGGCCAGCTGCGGGTTGTAGTCCGGCACGGTCCAGCCTTCGATGAACATGTCCGAGCTGCGAAAGCTTTCGAACTGCAGCCCGGCGGGGATCACCGTCATGCCACCCCACAGCGCCTGCACGATGGCGTCCCGGTCGACCGCATGGGTCATGGCGCGGCGCACCAGCGGGTCGGCCAGGATCTCGTTGCGGGTGTTGAAGGTGGAAATCCGGTGGTTCCAGATGGTCGAATTCTGCACCTCGAAGCCGTCGGTGTTCATGACCGCGCCGATCTGGTCGGGGGGCAGGTCGCAGGCGAAATCGTATTCGCCCGACAGCAGGCCGTTCACGCGGCTGGCGACTTCGGGCACTTCGACGAAGGTGATGCGTTCCAGCGGCGGCAGACCGCCCCAGTAATCATCGAAGGCATGCAGGGTCAGCGACACGTCGGGGCGGAAGTCCTCGACATAATAGGGGCCGGTGGTGACGGGCTTGGTGGCCCATTCGGCATAGCTGGCGGCTTCGTCCCAGGCGCGGCGGTTCAGGATCTGGCTGCCACCGGCATACAGCCGGCCTTCCAGCGTGACGTCGGGCGTCGCGTTGTGAAAGCGCACGGTGTACCTGTCGACGACTTCGACACCGGCCAGTGACGGCCACTTGCGGCGGCCGATGCCGGGCAGGCTGGCCGGGATGTCCTTGGCGGTCTCGGGCTTGTAGTCGGCGGCAAAGATGGTTTTGCCGCCGGCCGGCTGGGTGTCGCCGAACACCCGTTCGGCCGAAAACGAAAAGGCCACGTCTTCGGCCGTCATCTCGTCGCCGTTGTGGAACCTGACGCCTTCGCGCAGCTTCAGTTCCAGCGTGCTGTCGTCGATGCGGTGCCATTCGGTGGCCAGGCCCGGAACCGGGCCCTGGTCGCCCATCCAGTCGCGCAGGATCAGGCCTTCCCACATGTTGGGATAGAACACGCGTTCGCCGACGTTGGACTGTTCGTTCCAGGGGTCGAGCGTGTTGTTGTTGGTGATCTTCTGCACCGCGATGGTGATCGAGGGCCGCGCGCCCTGGGCACGCAGGTAGCCGGGCAGCATCAGCCCGCCGGCGGTGGCGCCCATCAGGCCAAGCGCATGGCGTCTGTTCAGTCGGATCATCTCACTGTCTCCTTTGCCCCGGGCCGCGACGGGCGGTCTGGCGGGGCAGGCGTGTTGCAGGACATGGCCGCCGCGCGCGGCCCTTGGACGAGCCCGTACAAACCCGGCAACCGTGACAGCCGGACGACGCTTTCTTGAAGGTTCGGATAAATCTGGAGGAATACTCCGCCAGAGGCGAAATTTATGGAGTATTGCAATCATAGTGTCATGAAGCGTCCGTAACCCGGGCCCCGGCGGTGGCGTTCGCGCCCTGCCCTTGCCCGTCCGAAGATCCCTTCGCGCCGGGCCCGTTCCCCTGTCACGGAGCCTTCAATGACCTCTCTTCCCGTTCTCGGTGCGGCGATGCCGCTCGATACCCTGGAAACCCACCGCGACTGGCTGATCGCCGACCAGCGCGACCTCGAACTTCAGGATTTCATCTCGGCCGACGTGCTTAACGGCGACTGGCAGCCGCTGGTCGACCGCGCCCGCACGCTGCTGGACGGCTATTCCGGCCGGCTGGGCATCCACGGTCCCTTCTGGGGCCTGAACATCGCCAATCCCGACCCGGACCTGCGGGCGCTGGTGACCAAGCGGATGGACCAGGGCCTGGCGGTCTGCGAGGCGCTTGGAGCCACGCAGATGGTCATTCACAGCCCCTATACCACCTGGATGTACAACAACCTCGATAACCTCCCGGACCAGCGGCAGAAAGTTCTGGATCTGACGCACCAGACGCTGGATCCGATCATTGCACGGGCGGAAGACGCCAATGTGACGATGGTCATCGAAAACATCGAGGACAAGGATCCCGAAGCCCGCCGAGAGCTGGCGCTGAGCTTTGACAGCCCGGCGGTGCAAGTGTCGATCGACACGGGGCATGCGCATTACGCCCACGGCACCACCGGTGCGCCGCCGGTCGACTACTACGTCACGTCCGCGGGCGAGATGCTGCATCATATCCACCTGCAGGACGCCGACGGCTATGCCGACCGGCACTGGTCCATCGGCAAGGGCACGGTGAACTGGCACGCGGTCTTCGCCGCGCTGGCCCCGCTGGGCGATCGTCCGCGTCTGATCATGGAACTGCGCGACAAGGCCGGCATCCTGCCCTCGGCCGCCTGGCTGAAAGACCTTGGCCTGGCCCGCTGAACCCATCGGGGGCGGCGATGCCGTCCCCACGCCCTTGCGGGTGGGATGTGGTTTCGTGTTACCCTTGCCGGACCCACGCCAAACCAATGCCGAACCAATTCCCCCGGCGGCCGGAAAAGGACCAGACCCATGCCCGGTGCCGTATCGCTGACCCAGGATGTGCAGCGCCGGATCGAGGCGGGGCGGGACGATCTGCCCGGCGCGCTGGCGCGGATCGCCGATTTCATCCTGAAGGAACCCGAGGTCGCCGTGCGTGCCTCGATGGCGGACCTGGCGGACCTGACGGGAAGCGGCGAGGCCAGCATCATGCGGTTCTGCCGGCGGCTGGGGTTCGAAGGGTTCCGGTCCTTCAAGATCTCCCTGGCCTCCGACATCGCCTATCGCAGCGGGGCGGCGCCGCGCGAAAGCGACCTGGGGACGCGGATCACCGATGCCGTGCGCGCCACCATCGACGGCACCAGCCCGCAGGATCTGCGCGAGGTGGCGGAACGGCTTGTCGCGGCGCGCCACATCGACATCTTCGGCGCAGGGGTCACCGGGTCGGTGGCGCAGCTGTACGCGTACCGCTTTTCCCGCCTTGGACTGGTGGCGCGCGGGTTGCAGGACCCGGTCGTCGCCGAAGAGATCACCGGCGCGCTGGATCGCCGGTCGGTCTATGTCACGATCTCCGAAACCGGGCTGACGGCCCAGACCGAACGGCTGCTGACGGCGGCGGCGGAACGCGGCGCCTATCGTGTCGCCGTATCGGGCCGGCGGATCGCCGACCTGGACCGGCTGTGCGACAAGCTGCTGATCACCACGCCCCTGTCGCCCCTGCCCGAACGCGGAGAGCTGGGGCCGAGCGTTGCCAAGATCGTGCTGTGCGAAATGCTGGCCGAGCAGGTGAAGCTGCTGCAGGCCGAGGACCGGGACGAGGACGGGGATGGGGCCGCGGCAAGGCGATAGCGTGCCGCGAAACGGTCAGCGGATGCCGGACCGGGCGATTTCGGCGCCCAGCGACGTGACCAACCGGCTCATCGCGGCGGAAATATCGGAATAATCCGGGGTGCCGTCCTGCGTTTGGGGCAGGGGTTCCGTCAGCACGCTGCGGCCCATGCGGATCACGCTGTCGGTGCCGGGGTTCAGCACAGTCCAGCGCGCGTCCAGCGTGACGATCCCGTCGGACCCGGCCTCGAACCCGTTGACCTGGACCAGCACCTGGTAACGCAGCGTGTCCGACGTGGTCCAGGGGAACAGGTGGATGCGGTCGGTTCCCAGCTGCCTGGACAGGGATTCGCCCAGGACGACCTGGAAATTGCCGGACAGGTTGCCGCCCCATCGGTTCAGGTTGTTGATCTGCAGGCCCGTCGGACCGTCGCGAGTGACGATTTCGGCGCGGTCCAGGTATTCGGGGATGGTGATCGGCCCGACACCCACCGAAACGCCGTTGCGCCGGGTGGTCTGGGCGCCCGGGGCCGGCTGCGGTGTGGCACCGGCGTCGGGGGACAGCCTGAAATAGTTGGGCGGCTGACCGGAACAGGCGGTCAGCAACAGCGCCAGCGGCACAATCAGGAACGGGCGGAAACCGGGTACTGCAATCATGATCCTGTCCTGCCCTATCTGTTGCCCGTCAGCAAGGCGCTGGGGTTGCGTTCAAGGTAATCCGCCAGCCGGCGCAACGATGTCGCGGCGCGCCGGACCTCGGCCAGGGTCGCTTCGACCTGGGCCACCGTCGGCGAATTCGGCCGCACCAGAGATCCGACGCCTTGGATGGCGCTGCGGGCATCGTCGGTGGCGCCCTGCGCGCTGTCCAGCACGCCGTCGGCCTTGGTCATCAACCGGGCTGCATCGCTGCTGACCTGGGCGATCATGGTGCGGATGTCGCCGATCGCGGCATCGGAATTGTCCAGCGTCGACCGGGCCGAGGCCATGGCCGCGCTGGCGTCCTGCAGCAGCGGATCCAGCCGCGTATCGAGGCTGGCGGCCAGGTTGCCGACGTTCTCGATCGGGCCGCGGGCGCCATTCAGCGTTTCGGTCGCCGACGTCAGCGCCAGCCGGGCATCGGCGATGAACGGTCCGGCCTCGCGGTCGAGCGTGTCGAGCAGGGTCTGCGTCTTTTCGACGGCGATGCGCGCCGCGGCCAGGGTTTCCTGCACGTTGGTGGCCAGCGGTCCGATGTCGCCGCCCAGGTCCTGGATCACCGTGCCGGCATTCTGCGCCACGCTGTCGATCGTGCCCAGCGTCGTGCGCGCCTGGCCCATCGTCGCGTCCAGCGTCGCGGCCAGCGGGGCGATCTGGGTCGAGACGGTGTCGGCGACGGACTTCAGCCTGACCAGCGCGTCGGCGGCGATCTGAAAGACCTCGCCGGGTTTCATGGCCAGCCGGTTGCGGGCCTCTTCGACGGTCTGGCGGATGCCGGTGACCGTGGCGGTGATGTCGTCGACCAGCGGCGTGATCCGGCCCGACACCGCATCAACGGCCTTGCTGATCTGCACCACGCTGTCCGAGGTCGCGGTGATCGCAGTTTCGATCTTTTCGGCGATCTCTTCCAGCGGCAGTTCCTGCGCCAGGTCGGCCAGGCGGGTGACGCTGGCCTTCAGCTTTTCCATGTCCGACGGCAGGGTCGGGATCTCGGGGTAGCGGGACTCGATTTTGGTCAGGTTGGCCCGGGTCGAGGGCTTGAAGTCCAGCTCGACGCTGAGCTGGCCGGTGACGAAGGACTGCATGCCCAGCTCTGCACGCAGGCCGTGGTCGATCATCTGCTGTGTGGCGCCCTTGTGTTCGACTGTCAGGCCCTGGATCTTGGACGGGTCCAGTTCGATGTCGACGGGAATGTAGATGCCGATGTTGCCGCGCGTTCCGGGAAGGAAGGTGATGCCGATATTGGTGACCTGGCCCAGCCTCACACCCCGGAAATTGACCGGCGCGCCGACCTGCAGCCCGGCCACCGAACCTTCGAAGTACAGCACGAAGCGTTCGGTCGGCGCGAACAGGTTGCGTCCGCCGAAGACCATGACGCAGGCCAGGGCCAGCGCGAAGGCGCCGACCACGAAGAGCCCGATGCGCTTGGGATCGGCCTTGCGGCTCACGTCGGGGTCTCGTGTGTCGGGGTGCCTTGGGCTTGGGGCATGTCCACCTCGTTGGTCCCGCCTTGGGGCGGGCTTGTGTCAGACGGGTCCGGGGTCCCGCGGTTCAGGAATTCGCGCACATCCGCGTTGGGGCTGTGATCGCGCAGCTCCCTGGGGTCGCCCGAGGCAATCATCGTCCGGGTCACCGGATCAAGGAAGATCGAATTGTTGCCGATTGCGAAAATGCTGTCCAGTTCATGGGTGACCACGACGATCGTCGTTTCAAGACTGTCGCGCAGTTCCAGGATCAGGTCGTCCAGCCGTTTCGAGCTGATCGGATCCAGCCCCGCCGAGGGTTCGTCGAAGAACAGGATCCCAGGATCCAGCGCCATCGCCCGGGCGATGCCCGCGCGTTTCTGCATGCCGCCGCTGATCTCGGAGGGATAATAATCCTCGAACCCCGCCAGGCCGACCAGCGCCAGTTTCATCGACGACAGGTCGCGGATGTCCGACGGGCTGAGGTCGGTGTATTCGCCAAGCGGCAGGCCGACGTTTTCGGCCAATGTCATCGAACTCCAGAGCGCGCCGCTTTGGTACAATACGCCGAAACCGCGCATCATCTCTTCGCGGTGCGACGGATCGGCGGGCCAGAACTGGCCGCTGTCGTAGCCCACGGTGCCGGTGGCCGGTGGCTTGAGGCCAATCAGGCATTTCAGGACCGTGCTCTTGCCGCAGCCGCTGCCGCCCATGATGATGAAGATGTCGCCGTGATCGACCTGGAAATTCAGGTCCTTCTGGATGACGAAATCGCCATAAGCCAGGGTCAGGTCGCGCACCTCGATATGGGGTTGGGGCGCCATGGGTCAGATCCCCAGCACATTGGTGACGACGGCAAAGACCCCGTCGAAGACGATGATCAGCACGATGGCCATGACCACGGCCGATGTCGCCGCATCGCCCACGGCGGAGGCGCTGCGGCCTGACTGGATGCCTTTCAGGCATCCCGAAATGGCGACGATGATGCCGAAGAAGATGCTTTTGATCACCCCCAGCGAGAAATCGGTCAGCGTCGTGCTGAGCGCGGTTTCCAGGTAATATTCGGTCGGCGTGAGCCCCAGCATGCCGACGCCCACGACGGCGCCGCCCAGGATGCCCATGATATTGGCATAGATGGTCAGCAGCGGCATCATCAGGATCAGTGCCAGCATCCGCGGCAGCACCAGAAATTCCATCGGCGAGAATCCCAGCGTGCGGAAGGCGTCGATTTCCTCGTTCACCTGCATGGTGCCCAGCTGCGCGGCAAAGGCGGCCCCGGTGCGGCCGGCCAGGATGATGCCGGTCATGATCGCGCCCATCTCGCGCGCCATGGCGATCGAGACCAGGTCGGCCACGTAGATCTGCGCGCCGAACGGGCGCAGCTGGATGGCGCCGACAAAGGCCAGGATCAGCCCGATCAGGACCGAGATCAGCGCGACGATGGGCAGCGCCCGAATGCCGCAATCCTCGATCATCACCATCAGGTCGCTGCGGCGGAACCGGGCGCGGCCCCGGGCGCAATTGCCAAGCGCGATGGCCGCCTCGCCCAGGAAGGTCACGAAATCCATCAGGTCCTTGCGGGCGGCCAGGACCTGGGCGCCAAGGCGGGCCAGCCAGTTCTGGTGCGTCTCGGTCCGGCGGGCCCCCTGGCGTTCGGGAACGGCGGTGGCCATGACGATCAGGCGCTGCGCCCCGGGCGGCAACCCGTCAAGGTCGAAGGTCAGCCCCTGGGCGCGGCCCTTGTCCAGCACATGCAGCACGGCGGTGACAAAGCTGCTGTCCCAGCGGGTCAGTCCGGCGGTGTCGAAGGCGACCCTTTGCAAGTCCGATTGCGATCCGACCTGCGACCACAGCGCGGTGCTGCCAGGGGGCCGGGCGTTCAGGCTCCAGTCGCCCGAGAGGCCCAGCGTTCCCGTGCCGTCGTCCGCCATGCGAAGCGTCACCTGAACGGCGTCGGATAGGGGGGATGTGACAGCGGCCTTCATGGTGCAAGTCGTTTCATGACTGACGAAAGCTGTAAAGGAGCCGCCGGCACGCGGCGGCCGGGGAGGTCCCGCCTGTGCCCGGGAAAGCGCGACCCGGTGGCGTGGCTGGGGGCCGGCCAAGGCGGCCTGCCGGGAGTTGGGACCGATCGGTGAGGCGTGCCGGTCGCGACGTCGGGCGGACGTGCCGGAAAATTCGGCAGACCAGGGCAGCGGGACGGCGGTGTCGGTGGGCTTTGCGCTTGGGGCGAGCCTAAGGCACCGTTTTCATTACAAAAACGAAAGTGGTTTGGCGGCGGCCATGCTGCGGTCCGGGGCGCCGGTCACTGCAATTGCGCGGCCCATGCACCCGGGATCGACCCGATATCGATCCGATGGCCTCGTTTTGGATTGTAGTGTGAAAATTCACATTATACACCGGTGACAAGAATCGCGACAGCAGGGAGCACAGACGGACGTGCACGCCGAGAGTGATGAGACATTTCGTATCGGGATCGATGTAGGGGGCACCTTCACCGACCTCGTGTTCCTGGGCAGTTCCGGGTCGCTTCTGACCCGCAAGGTGCCGACGACGCCGGGCCAGTATGGCAAGGGCATCGTCGGCGGCATCGACGCCACCCTGAAGGAAGAGGGTATCGCGGCCACCCGCGTCGACAGCGTGGTGCATGCGACGACCGTGGCCACCAACACGATCCTGGAAGGCCGGGGATCAAAAGCCGCGCTGATCACCACCAGGGGGTTCCGTGACGTGCTGGAATTCCGCCGTCTGCGCATCCCGCAGATGTACACGCTGAGCTTCAAGCGCCCCGAACCGCTGGTTCCGCGCAACCTGCGGTTTGAACTGGACGAACGGCTGTCGGGCGCCGGAGAGGTGGTGACGCCGCTGAACCTGGACGAGGTCGACGTGCTGGCCGATCGCCTGGCGCTGGAAGGCGTGGAAGCGGTCGCTGTCTGCCTGATCAATTCCTACGCCAACAAGGCGCATGAAACCGCCGTGGCCGAACGCCTGAAGCAACGGCTTCCGGGCGTCTACATCACCGCTTCGGCCGACCTGCTGCCCGAGATCCGCGAATACGAACGCACGTCGACGACGGTGGTGAACGCCTACCTCGGCCCCGTGCTGACGCGGTATTTCAACAGCCTGACGGAGTCGCTGAAGGGCATCGGCGTCGATGCGCCGGTGCAGGTGATGAAATCGGATGGCGGCGTGATGTCGGTGCAGGCGGCGACGCAAAAGCCCGCCTATATCGTGGAATCCGGGCCTTCGGCGGGCGTCATCGGCGCGGCCGACCTGGCGCGGTCCAAGAACCTGCCGGACCTCATCACGCTGGACATGGGCGGCACGACTGCCAAGGCGGCGATGGTCGAAGGCGGGGCCGTGGCCAAGACATCGGATTACGAGGTCGGCGCCGGGATCAACCTGTCGTCGCGGCTGGTCATGGGCGGCGGGCATGCGCTGAAGCTGCCGGTGATCGACATCTCGGAAATCGGCGCCGGGGGCGGGTCCATCGTGGGCTTTGACCGCGCGGGCGCAATGACCGTGGGGCCGCAAAGCGCGGGCGCCGATCCGGGGCCGGTGGCTTATGACGAGGGTGGCGAAAACCCGACGCTGACCGACGCGATGATCCTGCTGGGCTTCATCAACCCCGATTACCTTGTGGGCGGCGCGCTGAAACTGAACAGTGCGCTGGCCGAACAGGTCATGCGCGACAAGGTGGTGGCGCGCGTCGGCACCTCGCTTGAGGAAACCGCGCACGGGATCTTCCAGATCGCTGCCGGCACGATGGTGCGCGCGGTCAAGGCGGTGTCGACCTTCCGGGGCCGCGATCCGCGCGATTTCACGCTGTTCGCCATCGGCGGCAACGGCCCGGTGCTGGCCGCCGAGATCGCGGATGCACTGGATATGAAGCGCGTGGTCATCCCGCTGAACCCCGGCGTCTTTTCCGCCTACGGCCTGTTGCGCACGCCCATCGAACAGGAACTGACGCAATCCTGCCTGGGCCTTGTCGATGCCGAAGGCGCGCCGATGCTGAATTCGGTCTACGAAGGCCTCGAAGCCCAGCTGCTAGAGCTGATGGCCGAGGAAGGCTGCCCGCCCGAGAAGGTGGACCTCTCTCGCCAGGCCGATCTGCGCTATCTCGGCCAGGCGCATGAACTGACCGTGCCGGTCACGGTGCGCGCCGACGGATCCGTCGATCTCGACGCGGTGCGCGCGGCCTTCCACGGCGAACACCGCCAGACCTATGGCCACGCGATCGACAGCGCCCCGATCCAAAGCGTGAACCTGCGTGTGGTCGGCACCGTGCCCCTGGACGGCGCCGTCGAGATCGACGTGCACGGTGCGCTGGACCGCACCGGTGATCTGCCCGCGCCGCGCCGGGTCTATTTCGGCGCCACCCATGGCACCCATGAAACCCCGATCCTGCGCCGGTCGTCGCTGGGCGATGTCCCGCAGCAGGGCCCGCTGATCGTCGAGGAATACGACACGACCTGCATCGTCCCGCCCCATTGGGCCGCGGCCTGCGATGCCGGCGGCAATATCGTCCTGACCCGCATGGAGGCCGCAGAATGACCCAACGCACCGATCCGATCACCGCGCAGGTGATCCGCAATGCGCTGTCGTCCATTTCCGACGAGATGGCGTTGGTCATCATGCGCACGGCCCATTCGGCCATCGTGCGGGATTCGATGGATTATTCCACCGGCCTGTGCGACCGGCACGGGCGCATCATCGCCCATGGCATGACCATGGCGCTGCACCTGGGATCCTTCCCCGACGCCATGCAGAAGCTGGTGGCGGCGACCGGAGACGACACCCATCCGGGCGATATCTTTGTCTTCAACGACCCCTACGTGGCGGGCGGCATGCACCTGCCCGACGTCTATATCGTCAAGCCGGTCTTCGTGGACGACGCTTTGGAAGGCTATGCCTGCACGCTGGTCCACCAGACCGACATGGGCGGGCTGGCGCCCGGGTCCACCGCCGTCTACGCCAAGGAGATCTATCAGGAAGGCGTCCGCATCCCGATCCTGAAGCTGTACGACCGGGGCGTGGCCAACGACACCTTCTTCAAGATGATGGCGCTGAACACCCGCCTGCCCGAGATGGTGATGGGCGACATGCAGTCCCAGATCGCCGCCGTCACCTCGGCCGGGCAGGCGTTCGAGGCGCTGGTGGGCAAGTACGGATCGCAGGTCTTCCGCGACTTCATCGACGAGATGCACGCGAAGTCAGAAGAGATGATGCGCGAGGAGATCCGCGCGCTGCCCGACGGGACCTACAGGTTCACCGATTACGTCGACGGTCTGGGCGAACAACCCGAGGAGATCCGCCTGGAGCTGGCGATCGTCATCGACGGCGACGGGATCACCATCGACTGGACCGGGTCTTCGGACGAGGTGAAGGGCGCGATCAACTGCCCGATCCCCTTCACCAAGGCGGCGGGCTACCTGGCGGTGAAATGTGTCACCGACGCCGACATCCCGAATTTCGAAGGCTTTACCTATCCGATCAGGACGATCGCGCCAGAAGGCTGCATCGTCAACCCGCGCCCCCCTGCGGCTTGCGCGGCCCGCGCGCTGATGGGCTGGCGGATGCTGGATACGCTTTTCGGCGCGCTGGGTCAGATCCTGCCCGATCGGGTTCCGGCAGCGGGCGAGGGCGGCGTGACCTTCCCGGTGATCGCCGGGCGGATGAATGGCGAGGCCTTCGTGTGCACCGAAACGCTGGCCGGTTCGGGCGGCGCCTTTCCGTGGCGCGACGGCGAACACGGCATCCCCAACCCGGGCGGCAACGGCACCAACCAGCCGGTCGAGATGATCGAGGCGCAGTTCCCCGTGCGGATGACGCGCTATGGGCTGGTGCAGAATTCCGGCGGGCCGGGCAAGTACCGGGGCGCTCCGGCATTCGTGCGCGAATACGAACTGCTGGCGCCCGAGGCCGGGTTGATCATGCGGTCCGACCGTCGCCGGCACCTGCCGTATGGCGTCGACGGCGGTGCGCCGGGCACACCCTGTTACAACATCCTGAACCCGGGTGACGGGCAGGTCGTCCTGCCGGTGATGCCGATGGAGCAGGTGCCGATGAAGGCCGGCGATGTCTTCTGCCATATCTCGGCCGGCGGCGCGGGCAATGGCGATGCGCTGGAACGCGATCCGGCGCTGGTGGCCGAGGACCTGCTGCTGGAGCTGATCACGCCCGAATATGCGCGCGAGGTCTATGGCGTCGTGCTGGCCGAGGATGGCAGCCCCGACATGGCCGCGACCGAAGCCCGGCGGGCGAAGCTGCGCACCACGCGCGGGCCGGGCGTCGACACGACCTACCTGCGCCATTACCTGGCCCCGCTGAACCTGACCGCGCCTGTGATCGACGGGGAACGCCTGTTCTCGTGCGCGGCCCTGCCGAAGCTGGCGGCGGAATAGGTCATGGGCGCGCTGTCGGGGCAAAGCATCACGGTCCTGGGCGCCGGTGTCATCGGCACGGCGCTGGCCCTGACGCTGCGCCGACGCGGGGCCGATGTGACCCTGGTCGAGGCCACTTGCCCCGGGGCCGCCTGTTCGGCGGGGAATGGCGGGATGATCCAGATCGGATCGTCCCTGCCGTTGGCCCAGCCGGGCATCCTGCGCCAGGTGCCGGGGATGATCACCGATCCCGAAGGCGCGCTGGTCCTGCGCCCCGCGCGGATCCCGGCGATGCTGCCCTGGGCGCGCGACTTCCTGCGGTCCGCCCGGCCGCAGGCGGCCGAGGCCGGGGAAAAGCACCTGGCCAGCCTTCTGGCCGGGGCGACGCCCGCATGGGACCGGCTGCGCGCCTCGTCCCCCGTGGCGGACCTGTTTCGCGAACGGGGCGAGCTTTACGTCACCCGCAGCGCCCAGGTCTTCGCCGGGCTCGAACACAAGCGCGCGGTCTGTGCCAGGAACGGTGTGACGGCCGACGTGCTGGACGGCCCCGCCCTGCGCCGGATGGAACCGGCGCTGGCGCCCGATTATGCCCACGGACTTTACCTGCCCGGCAGCAGCTATGTGATCAGCCCCAAGGCGGTGTGCCAGGCGCTTCACGATCAGTTCCTGGCCGAAGGCGGACAGGCCATGCTGCATCGCGTCGCGGAGATCCGGCGCAATGCCGACGGCGTCATCCTGCATGCCATTGATGGCACAAAAATGAACACCCGGCGCCTGGTCATTGCGACCGGCGCTGTCTCGGGCCAGATGCACGGGCTTGGAACCCGCCTGCCGCTGGAACCGCTGCGCGGCTACAACGTGACGCTGGGCGCGGCCGACCTGGCGCTGAACGGCCCGGTGATCGAGGCCGAGATGAACATCGCCGTTACGCCCATGACCGGCGGGCCGCGCGTGGCCGGAACGCTGGAATTCGCGGGCTTTCGCCGCGCACCTGACTGGCGCCGGGCCGAGATGCTGCTGCCGCTGGCGCAACGCATGTTGCCCGGCCTGGACACTGCCTGCGTGACCGAACGCTGGTCCGGCGAACGCCCGGGCACGCCCGACAGCCTGCCCTTGCTGGGCCCCGCCACGGACAAGGACGATCCGGTCTGGGTCGCCACCGGGCACGGTATGCTGGGCCTGACATTGGCCGCACACAGCGCCGAGCTGGTCGCGGACGGGCTGGCCGGCGACACGGCTGCCCTTGCCCCTTTCCATCCCGCGCGCTTTCGGCGCCGGGCCGCTTGAACACCTAAAAGGAGGTCACATGGATACCGCCGTGGAAACCATCTATGTTCCGAACATCTCGGAATTTCTTGAACGCAACAAGGTGCCGATCTCGCCCGCGATCCGGGCTGGCGGTTTCGTCTTCGTGTCCGGCGCCCCGCCGATCGACCCCGACACCGGAGAGCTGGTCAAGGGCGACGTGACCACCCAGACCGAGGTGATCTTTCGCTATATCGACACGGTGCTGAAGGCTGCCGGCACCGGACCTGAAAAGGTGGTGAAGGTGACGGTCTATGCGGCCAATTCCGCCCATTTCCGGATGATCAACGAGGTCTACGCCGCCTATTTCAAGGACCATTTCCCGACGCGGACCTTTGTCACCGTGGGGTCCTGGCCGATGGAATTCGACGTCGAGATCGAGGTTCAGGCGCTGGCCTGATCCGTTGTGTCCCCAGGCGCCCCTGTCCCCTGTGGCTGGGGCGTCTGCGCCATCCGGTCCAGGTTCGTGACCAGCTGGCGGGTGATGCGCATCATCGCTTCCAGGTCCGCCTCGGGCATCCCCTCGGCCGCCTGGCGAAAGATCTGGCGGCGCACCGGCAGCATGCGCTGGAACATCGCCCGGCCTTCGTCCAGCAGGTGCACACCGATGATCCGCCGGTCGTTCGGATAGGGCTTGCGCTGCACCAACCCCTCCTTTTCCATCTGCGACAGCAGGTGGCTGAGCGCCGTGCGCTCGATCTGGGTATGTGCCGTCAGCTCGTTGATCGTCAGCCCGGACAGTTCCGCCAGGATCGACAGCGTCCGCCAGCGCGCGACCATGGACTTGCCGCCGCCCATCGCCTTCACGAATTCGGTGTTCGACCGTTCCTCCAGCACACGCAGCCAGTACAGAATGGAGGTGCGGAAGGATTCCTCTTCGACCATCAAGCCAGTGCTCCAAGGTATTTCAGTATGCGTATCAAATTGCGTCCCTGCTGGCGAGCACGGGGTCAACAGACCCCGGCCAGCGCCTCTTGCAGGACGGTGACATCGTCGGGCGTGTTGTAATAGTGCCAGGCGGTGCGGATCTTGCCATCGCGCGTCGAACAGATGACCCCGCGTTCGGCCAGCGCCGCCACCGCCTTGGGCGCATCCTTCACCGCCAGAGTCACCTGCGGGCCCCGCGCGGCATCGTCGCGCGGTGTGATCACGGTGTGGCCGGCCGCTGACAGGCGGTCCATCGCGTGGCCGGTCAAAGCCTCGACCCAGGCGCCGATCCTGTCCAGCCCGGTCTCCAGCAGCAGCTCTCCGGCGGCAAGGCTTTCGTACATCGCCCCCATCGCCGGCGTCCCGGTCTGAAAGCGGCGGGCGTCAGTGGCCTCGTCATGGCGGTCGATCTGGAATTCCAGCATGTCCTCCTGCCCGAACCAGCCGGTGACGGTGGGGTGCAGCCGGTCCAGCAGGTCTTCGCGCACGTAGAGCAGGCCCAGCCCCGGCGCGCCCAGCATGTATTTCGCGGTGCCGGTGACCAGGATGTCGATGCCCAGGCTTTCCATGTCCAGCGGACGTGTGCCGAAGCTCTGGTAATCGTCGACAGCCAGCAGCGCGCCGACGGCATGGACCCGTTCGGACAGCGCCTTGATGTCCATCCGATGGCCGTTCTTGTAGCAGATGGACGAGACGCAGACGATGTTCACGCCCTTGTCCAGGTAGGGATCGAAGGCTTCGGGGCGCAACCGGCCGTCGTTGCCCGGGGGAACCATGACGGGCTGGGCGCCGCGCGCGGACTGGGCCCGCCAGAGGTAGGTCATCGACGGGAAGGAATAGGCATCGAACACCACCCTGGGCCGCTCCTGCCAGCTGAGCGACGCGGCGATGGCGCCCATGGCCTGGGTCGCGGAACAGCAGATCGCGACCTCGGGCAGTTTCGCACCGATCATCCTGGCGAAGACCGCGCGCAGGGCGTCGTGGCGCTGCATGGCCATCGGCCAGGTGGTGCCGCGTTCCAGTCGTTCGGCCATGCAGGTTTCGGCGGCCGCCAGCACCACGTCGCTGACCGCGCCCATGGAATTGCTGGCCAGGTGAACCTTGTCGCGGAAGATCGGGAAGCGGGCGCGGAAGGCGGTGACCTCGGCGGGGATGTCCAGTGTCGTCATCAGACCAGCCCGTTGGTTTTGTCAGAGGTGGCCAACGCAGCGTCGCGCGTGTCCGGCGCGCCCATCCCGGCGCCGCCCGGTGTCTTCAGCACCAGCGACTGGCCCGTTTGGATCGTGTGCTGACCCTTGGCGGCCAGAACCTCTCCGGTGCCCAGCCCGATCCAGCCCGAGGCGCCATTATCGCCGCCGTCCCGGCCGCGCGCCGGGAACTTCACCCGCTCCATGGTCGCATCGAAGGAAAACGGCGCGTCCTCGCGGTTCGCCACCTCGACCACCTGGCCGAGGCCCCCGCGATATGTGCCCGCACCGCCGCTGCCTTCGCGCAATTCCTTGCGGCGGAAGATCAGGGGCGACTGGGTTTCGGCGATCTCGACCGGGGTGCCCATGACGCCTGACGGATAGGCGGTGGCGGACAGCCCGTCCTTGCCCGGCCGCGCGCCGGTGCCGCCCGAAAGCGTCATGGCAAGGCCAAAGGCGGCCTTGCCCTCGGGTCCGGCCAGGCGCCGCCCGTGCACGGCCATGATCCACAAACCGGAGGTGCTTTCGGCCGGGACCTTGTCGGGGATCGCCTGGCGCAGGCAGCCGAAGACCATGTCGGGCAGCAATTGTCCGTAGGCGTGGCGCGAATGCACGGCAACGGGGGGCTTGGCGTTCAGGATGCAGCCTTCGGGCGCGGTGATGCGGATGGGGTCCAGCGACCCGGCGTTGTTGGGGATATGCCCCGCCACCACGCAACCGATGCCAAAGGACGTATAGGCCCGCGCATAGGGCAGCGGCACGTTCAGCCCGCGCCGGGCCGGGCCGGAAGACCCCGCATAATCCACGTCGATCCCGGTATCCGAAACCGTCAGCCGCGCCTTGAGCGTGACAGGGGTTTCATCGCCATCCGCCGTCATCTCGTAGCTCCAGCTGCCGCGCGGCAGCTTGCGGATCTCGGCCAGCACGGCCTCGCGCGACCGTTCGATGATGTGGGTGCCCAAAGCGTCCAGCGTGTCGAGCCCGAATTCCTCCATCATCTCGACCAGCCGCCGCCCGGCGACTTCGTTGCAGGAGGCCAGGGCATAGACGTCGCCCTCGCTTTCCTCGGGCAGGCGCGAATTCTGGCGGATCATCGCCATCAGGGTTTCATTGACCCGGCCTTCATCCACCAGCTTCAGCATGGGGATCTGCAGGCCTTCCATGTACATGTCGGTGCCGTCCAGCCCGTGGACCCCGCCGATATCGACGATATGGCTGGTGCACGAGAACAGCGCGACCAGCTTGCCATCCTTGAACACGGGCGTGGTGACGACGAAATCGTTCAGGTGCCCGGTGCCCTTCCAGGGGTCGTTGCAGATATAGGTGTCGCCCGGTTTCATCGTCTGGGTCGGGAAGGCGGCCAGGAAATGGCCGACGGATTCCGCCATCGTGTTCACGTGGCCTGGCGTGCCGGTGATCCCCTGGGCCAGCATCCGCCCCCGCGGATCGAAGACCCCGGCGGAAATGTCGCCGCATTCGCGCACCACGGGCGAAAACGCGGTGCGGATCAGCACCTGGCCCTGTTCCTCGGCGATGGCGATCAGCCGGTCCCACATCACCTGCAGTTCGATTATGTCGGGGGTCCGGGTCATGCGGCTTCTCCGTTGATCTGTTCGCTCGCCGCGCGGCGGTCCATGATGAGGCAGCCCGAGGCATCGAGGCTCAGATCGAATTCCTCGGGCAGGAAGGACGCGGTTTCATCCTCGGTCACGATCGCGGGTCCGGTGACGCGGGCGCCGGGAACCAGCGTGGTGCGGTCGTAGACCGGCACGGTCAGCGCGCGTTGGCCCAGGGTGATCTGGCGTCGCCCGACGGGGTCCGGGGCAGGGCGGGCAGTGGCCGGTTCGACGCGCGCGGGCGCGGCGGGGATGGTCGAGACGAGGGCCGACCAGGTCATCACCTCGATCTCGGCATCGGGGATCACGCGGTTGAACATGCCCTTGTACGCGGTTTCATAGGCCGCGCGCATGGCGGCGGCGTCTTCCAGCGCTTGCGTTCCGGCATCCAGCGTCACGGCGATCTCGTGGCCCTGGCCGACATAGCGCATGAAGGCGGTGCGGGTTTCCACCAGCGGGGCGCCCATGGCGCCGGGTTCGACCAGCGCGCGGGCCTCGGCGGCCATGTCGTCGAACATGGCGGCAATTTCATCCGCGTCATGGCGGCCGATGGTGACATGACGGCTGCGCAGCACTTCAAAGGCGACGGGGGCCGACAGGAACCCGACGGCCGATCCAACGCCGGCATTGGGCGGGATGATCACGCGGTCCATGCCCAGCTTCTGCGCCACCCTTGCGGCATGCAGGGGGGCCGCGCCGCCAAAGGCGATCATCGCGTGGGTGCCAAGGTCCGCGCCCTGTTCCACGGCATGGACGCGCGCGGCCGATGCCATGTTCTCGCAGACGATTTCATGCACCGCATAGGCCGCATGGGCAGGTGTCAGGCCCAGCGGCGTGCCCACGTCCCGGTCCAGCGCCGCTTCGGCGGCGGAGCGGTCCAGCGTCATGCGCCCGCCTGCGAACCCGTCGGGGTCGATGAGGCCCAGGGCCAGGTCGGCATCGGTGACGGTGGGGCGGTCGCCGCCCCGGCCATAACAGGCGGGGCCGGGGGTGGACGACGCGCTTTCCGGTCCGACGGTGACGCGCATCAGGCTGTCGACCTGCGCGATGGAACCGCCGCCGGCGCCGATTTCCACCATTTCGATCACGGGGATGCGCAGCGGCAGGCCGGACCCCTTCAGGAACCGCGCGGCGCGGTCGACCTCGAAATAGCGCGAGGTCGCGGGTTCGGCGTTCTCGATCAGGCAGATCTTGGCGGTGGTGCCGCCCATGTCGAAGGACAGAAGGTCATCGACCCCCAGCCGCCGCGCGAATTGCGCGGCGAAGATGGCGCCGCCGGCGGGGCCGGATTCCACAAGGCGCACGGGGAAGCGGCGGGCGGTTTCGATGGCCGTCAACCCGCCGCCCGAGGTGACCAGGTAGCAGGTGCCGGCGAAACCCGCCTCGTCCAGCGCGGCTTCCATGCGTTTCAGATACGAGGCCATCAGCGGCTGCACATAGGCATTTGCCACGGCGGTCGAGGTGCGTTCGAATTCGCGGATCTCGGGGGCGACCTCGCCCGCCATGGTGATTTCCAGCTCGGGCATCTCGGCCTTCAGGATTTCGGCGGCACGGCGTTCGTGGACGGGATTGCGGTAGGCGTGCAGGAAGGCGATGGCCAGTGCCTGAACGCCCTTGGCCTTCAGGTCAGGGACCAGGGCGCGCACGGCGTTCTCGTCCAGCGGCGTGACGATGCCGCCGTCCGCGTCGATCCGTTCGGGCACCGTAAAGCGCAGGCTGCGGGGGACGAGCGGTTTGGGCTTTTCAAGGAACAGGTCGTACTGGTCGTAGCGGCTTTCGGTGCCGATCTCGAGGATATCGCGAAACCCGTCGGTGGCCAGCAGGGCCGTCACCGCGCCGCGGCGTTCGATGATCGCATTGGTGGCCAGCGTGGTGCCGTGCACGAAGACCGAGATGTCGGCAAAGCCCAGCCCGGCCTCCTTCAGGACAATCCCCATGCCGTCAAGCACCGCGCGTTCGGGGGCGTCATGGGTGGTCAGCACCTTGCGGGTGATCCGGGTGGCCCCCTGTTCCAGCACGATGTCGGTGAAGGTGCCGCCGATATCGACGGCAAGGCGAAGCGGGGCGTGAGCGTCTGGCGTCATCGGTCCTTGGTCTTTCTTGTCTCAGGTCAGGATGCGGTCGAGGAAGGCCCGCAGACGCGGGTTCTCGGGGGCATCGAAAAAGCGTTGGGCCGGGGCGATCTCGTGGATTTCACCATCGGCCATGAAGACGCAGCGGTCGGCGACCCGGCGGGCAAAGCCCATTTCGTGGGTCACGCAGATCAGCGTCATGCCCCCCCGGGCGAGGTCTTCCATCACCTGCAGGACCTCGTTGATCATTTCGGGATCCAGCGCCGATGTGGGTTCGTCGAACAGCATCACCGGCGGTTCCATGCACAGCGCGCGGGCGATGGCGACGCGCTGCTGCTGGCCGCCCGACAGCTGCGCGGGGTACTTGTGGGCCTGTTCAGCGATATGCACCCGGTCGAGATACTGCATCGCCTTGTCGCGGATCTGGGCCCTGGTGCCCTTGTTGAGCAGCTTCAGGGCCAGTGTGCAGTTTTCCAGCACGGTGATGTGGGGGAACAGGTTGAACTGCTGGAAGACCATGCCGACTTCCTTGCGCACGTCATGGATGTTCGATGCGCTGGCATCGACGGTGATGCCGCGCACCGTGATCTCGCCGCCGTCATGCGCCTCCAGCCGGTTGATGCAGCGGATCAGGGTGGACTTGCCCGAACCCGAGGGACCGCAGATGACGATGGTCTCGCCCTTTTCGACATCCAGGCTGACGCCCTTCAGGGCCTTGAAATCGCCGTAGGCCTTTTCGACGTTTCGAAGCGTCACGTCGATGACGGGGCTGCGGGACATGTCGTTCATGACAGCTCCTCGGCTTTGGTCGCGGCTTCGGCCAGGCGCGCGTAAAGCGCGGCGCCATGGATCAGCGCGTCGTCGCAGAAGTCGTATTCGGGGTGGTGCAGCGGCTTTGACGGGCCGTTGCCGATCATCATGTAGGCGCCCGGGACGGCCTGCAGCATGAAGGAAAAATCCTCGGACCCCAGCGACGGTTCCATGTTCGTGCCCACGGCATCCGCGCCGATCAGGTCGCGGGCGCAGCCGACCATCAGGGCGGTCTGGGCAGGGTCGTTCACATGGGGGGCGAACATGGTGCGGAAATCGACCTCCGCCCGTGCGCCGAAGCCTTCGGCGACGCCTTTCGCGATGCCGGCGATGCGGTCCTGCACCATGGCGCCCAGCTCCACGTCGAAATACCGCGCGGTGCCCGAGATGGTCGCCGTCTCGGGGATGACGTTGTAGGCGGCACCGCTGACGATCTTCGTGGCGCTGACCACGACCGAAGCCAAGGGGGGCACGTTGCGGGCGACGATGGATTGCAGGGCGGTGACGATCTGGCAGGCCGCCAGCACCGGGTCGACGCCCCGGTCGGGTTCCGCCCCGTGGGCACCGGTGCCGGTGACGGTGATGTCGAAATTGCCGCCGCCCGCCGCGATGGTGCCCGACCCGGTGCGCATCCGGCCCACGGGCAGGCCGGGTTCGTTGTGCATCCCGAAGATGCTGTCACAGGGAAACCGATCGAACAGCCCGTCGCGGATCATCTCGCGCGCGCCGTCATGGCCTTCCTCGCCCGGTTGGAAGATCAGGTGCACGGTGCCGTCGACCGTGCCGCTTTCGACCATGTATTTCGCCGCCCCCAGCAGCATCGCGGTGTGCCCGTCATGTCCGCAGCCATGCATCAGCCCGGGGATCTGCGAGGCATGGTCCAGCCCCGTCGCCTCGGGGATGGCCAGCGCGTCCATGTCGGCGCGCAGACCCACGGACCGGTTCGACCGCCCGCCGCGAATGACCCCCACGACGCCGGTGCCGCCGACACGGTGGATTTCTATCCCCAGCCGGTCGAGGAAATCGGCGACGATGGCCGCGGTCCGGTGGGTTTCCAGCCCCAGTTCGGGGTGCATGTGCAGATCATGGCGGATCGCGCGCATCTGGGCGTGATAGGGGCGCAGGGCGTCGAGGGTGGTCATGCCAGGGCCTCCTTGGTCTGCGCGGTGGCGGATTGCGTGTCGGGCATGGGCGCCAGGTGTCGGTTCAGCCAGCGGTCCAGCGCGGCGAAGCCCAGGCGCACCAGGTTGACCACGATCCAGTACATGGTGGCGGCGGTCAGCATCGGTGTCAGCGGGTCATAGGTTTCCTGGAAAACCTTGTTCGCCATCGCCGTCAGGTCGTTGACCGTGATGACCGACACGACGGCAGTGCCCTTGATGAACCCCACGACCTCGTTCTGATAGGCCTTCACGCCATAACGAAGGGCCAGCGGCAGGCGGATCCAGAAGAAGACCTTGCGCTGCGGAATGCCAAGCGCATCCGCCGCTTCGCACAGGCCCGTGGGCACCGCGTTCAGGCTGCCGCGCACCACGTCGGTCATGTAGGCCACGTGGTTCAGCGTCAGGCCGATGACGGCGCAGCCGAAGGGGTGCGAGATCAGCGTCCAGAGAAAGGTGTCGTGTACCCAGTCGAACTGCGGCACGCCGAAATAGACGACGTAAAGCAGCACCAGGACCGGCGTGCCCCGGAAGAAGATCACGAAGACCAGCGCGGGCCAGGCCAGGATCCTGTGGCGCGACATCCGGGCCAGCGCCATGGGGATCGAAAAGACGATGCCAAGCAGAAGCACGACGACGGATATGGCAAGCGTGGTCCAGAGGCCGCCCAGCAGGCCGGGGAAGCTGTCGATGGCAAGGGAGAGATCGAATTGCATCGGGTTACACTCCGACCCGGGTGTGGCCCCGGTTCAGCCAGCGTTCCAGCGCGTTGGACGCGGGCACGGTCAGCGTGCTGACGACGACATAGAAAACCGAGGCGACGATCAGGAACAGGAAGGGTTCGCGCGTGGCGCCGCCGGCGGTCTTGGCGACGGTGACCAGGTCATGCAGCCCCACCAGCGACACCAGCGAGGTTTCCTTGAGGATGACGATCCAGATGTTCACCAGCCCCGGCAGCGCCAGTCGAAAGACCTGGGGCAGCAGCACCAGCCGCCAGGCCTGAAAGCGGGGCAGGCAGAGCATTGTGCAGGCTTCGAACTGGCCCTTGGGCACGTTGCGGATCGCACCGTGGACCAGATCGGCCACGTAGGCCGCGTTGACCAGCGAGATGGCGGCGACACCCGATGCGAAGGGCGAGATGTCGAAGCTGCGGTTGTAGCCGAACATCGCGGTCAGCACGCCGGACCCGCCGTAGTAGATGATGAAGAGGATCAGCAGCGACGGCACGCCGGTCATGATCGAGGCATAGACCGCCAGCGGGATCTGCACCGCGCGTTTTTCCACCAGGCGCAGGATGCCAAGGAACGTGCCGGCGACCAGCGAGATGGCAAAGCTCAGCAGCATGAGCTGCGCCGTGACGGAAACGCCACCGAGCATCTGCCGAAAGTACCCGGAATAGTCGACGGCGGCGGTCATTGTCGCATGTGCCCTTTCTGCGCTTCTTGGTCTTGGGTCGTCAAAGGGGTCCGCCCCGGGGTGAACCGGGGCGGAACGATCTTATTCGCCCGCCGCGCAGGTCGCGTCCTGCGGCAGCAGCGGGGTCGAGATGTATTTCGAACGGATCTCGGTATAGGTGCAATCGGCCAGCATCTCGTCCAGGGCGGCGTTGATCTTGGTCACCAGGGCGTCGTTGCCCTTGCGCACGGCCCAGGCATTGCCGCGTTCGTCCAGCGGCAGGTCTTCCTGGCCGATGTAGAAATCCTCGCCCGCGAATTTCCAGTCCGCGCCTTCGTCGGTATCGATCAGGCGCAGCGCGGCTGTCATCTTGGGCATGAACAGCATGTTGATCCGGCCCGCGGTCAGGTCGAGGATGGTCTGGTCGGGGTTGTCGTAATAGCTGTATTCGATCGTGTCGCCATAGGTCTCTTCGATGAACTTGGCGTTCAGATCGCCGCGCTGCAGGCCGACGCGCACGCCCTTGCCCTTCAGCCCTTCGGGGGTCATCGTCCAGTCGCTGTCGGCGGGCACCACGTAGGTCACCGGGTTGGCCAGCACGGGGCGGGTGAAGGCCAGCTTTTCCTTGCGTTCTGCCGACGGGGTCATGTTGCCGACCAGCAGGTCGAACTTGCCTTGCAGCAGCGAGGGCACCAGCGCCATGAAGTCCATCACGACGAATTCGCATTCGTCGCCCATCCGCTTGCAAGCCTCGCGCGCCAGGTCCGGTTCCAGCCCGGTCAGGGTGCCGTCGCTGGCCACCATGGAAAACGGCGGGTTGGTGCCTTCGTTGCCGAATTTCAGCGTGTCGGCGGTGGCTGCCGTGGCCAGGGCAGCGGCCGCCGTCAGCGACAGAAGAAGCGATCGCGTGGTCTTGGTGTGCATTTCAGTGATCCTGTTGGGGGTCCCGGGGCGCAGGGAAATCGGTGTCTTGCAGTTCGGGAAAGATGGCGGTTTCTTGGGTGTCATTGTCTGTGCCAGGCCATGACAGGACGCCGCCCGAGGTGATGCAATAGCTATCTTTCCCGCTCTTTTCCCTGCATTTTCCACCGCGTGCCCCGGATCGGCAGGGCGAATATCCGGGTTGTGCCGTAAAATATGTGAAATCTCACATGGATGCGGTAAAAGGGGACCCGGGCCGTGCGGGGCGTGGCTGGCAGATGAAAAAATGGAAAAACATTCGGGTCTCCGAAGCAGATGATTGGAAATTGGGCATGAAAGCCACTTATTACGCAGAATTTGGGCCGGCAGAGGTGCTTCAGCTGGGCGACGTGCCCATGCCCCAGCCCGGGCCGGGGCAGATTCGCATCGCCCTGAAGGCGGCCAGCCTGATCCCGGCGGACGTGAAGCTGCGGGCGGGAACGATCGCAAAGCACTTCCCGGTCAGCCTGCCCAAGATCCCCGGCCGGGACGGGGCGGGGATCGTCGACGCGATGGGCGAGGGCATCACCGATCTGAAGATCGGTGACCGCGTCTGTGCCGTCGCCCAGCACATGCAACCCGGCACCCACGCGGAATTCGTGGTGCTGGACCGGGACGCGGTGGTCCCCATGCCTGAAACCCTGGGTTTTGCCGAAGGCGCCGCGCTGATGCACGCAGCCGTCTGCGCCTGGATCTGCCTGATCGAGACAGCGCAGATCGGCAGGGGCAGCCGGGTTCTGATCCACGGCGGGGCCGGGGCGATCGGCGGCATGGCGTTGCAACTGTGCCGTGACGCCGGGGCCGAAGTGATGACCACCTGCCGCAGTGTGAACCGGGACTACGTCACCTCGCTGGGGGCGGGTCGGGCCATTGCCTATGATCAGGAGGATTTCACGGAAGTGGCCAAGGACATGGATGTCGTGCTGGACCTGATCGGAGGCGAGACGGCGGACAGGTCCTGGCAGGTGCTGAAACCGGGCGGGCACATGGTGGCGCTGATCGCCAAGCCGTTCGAGGACCGGTCGGAGGAATTCGGCGTGCGCCTGACGATCCCCGGGATCCATGACAACGCAGAGGTTCTGAAGGCCGTGGTCGCCGCTGCGGGCGCCGGCAAGCTGGTGCCGCAGATCGCCGAGATCCTGCCGCTGGAGGAGGCCCGGAGCGCACATGCCCGGCTTGAGGCCGGGCATGTCAGCCGGGGTCGGCTGGTGTTCCAGATCGGGTAGGGATCAGAATTCCCGCAGGGTGCCCCGAAGCGTGTCGGCGGTATATTCCGTCCGCACGCGGCCCCGGCGTTGCAGTTCCGGCACCAGCCCTTCGCAGATGTCGGTCACGTGCTGGCGGCCGATGAAGGTAGTGAAGGGCTTGGTGATCAGGAACCCGTCGCCGCCCACTTCATCCATGACGGCACACAGGTTGTCGGCCACCTGTTCCGGCGTGCCGATCATGCCGGGCAGCCCGCGCGACACCTGTTCCAGCGCCAGGTCGCGCAGGGTCTTGCCGCTGCCCCATTGCGCGAAGGCGTCCAGCGACCCCTGCTCGCCATTGGTTTCCATGTGATCGGGCAGGGGTTGATCGGGATCGAATTTGGAAAAGTCGATGTCGGTGATCAGGCTGATCGAGGCCAGCACCTTTTCCAGGTAATCCGGCGCCTCGGTGATGCGGCGCGCCTTGGCCTGGGCTTCTTCCTCGGTGGCGCCGACGATGGGGGCGACGACGAACAGCACCTTGATGTCGTCCGGGTTGCGCCCTGCAGCGGCGGCACGGGCGCGGATGTCGTCGCGATAGGCCTTGATCCCGGCCACGCCCGAGGACGGCGCGATGATGCTGTCGGCGGTGCGGGCGGCGAATTCGCGGCCACGGGGCGACCCGCCGGCCTGCACCAGCGTCGGCTGGATCTGCGGCGACGGCACGGTGTTCAGCGGCCCTCGGGTCGAGAAATATTCGCCCTTGAAATTCACCTCGTGCACCTTGGTGTGATCGACATAGGTGCTGGTGTCGCGGTCACGCACCACGGCACCCGGTTCCCAGCTGTTCCACAGCGCCCGGCAGGCGGCGACGTATTCGTCGGCCATGTCATAGCGCAGCTGGCGCGGCGGCAGCTTGTCCATGCCCAGGTTCTGCGCGGCGGCGTCTTCGCCACTGGTCACGATGTTCCAGCCAAAGCGACCGTCGATCAGGCTGTCCACGGTCGAACACAGCCGCGCCAGCGTGAAGGGATGGTAGCTGATCGTCGACATGGTCGACACGACGCCCAGGTGTTTCGTCTTGGACCCCAGCAGGACGGCCAGCGGGGTGGGATCGCCCTTGGGCGCCATCAGGCCGTGTTTCAGATAGACCTCGCGGCTGTCGCCGTAGGTGTCGGAAATCAGCAGGGTGTCTTCCAGCATGATATAGTCGAAGCAGGCGCGTTCCAGCATCTGCGCCATGTCGACATAGAACTGCCCGTCCCAGGGCATGCCGCCGCTGGCCAGCGGCGTGTTCCAGTCGTCCAGGGCGAAATTGGTGAACCAGCCAAGGTGGAATTTTTTCTTGGACATGTGGTCTCCGGCATTGATGGGGGAGGAGAAATCAGGGTGCCCGTCAGGCGGGCGGTGACGGCGAGAATAAAGGGCAGCGCAGGCGATACTATCGCCAAAGACCGATCCATGATCCGGGAATGCCGGACCCTTGCCCCGGTCTTGACAGCCGCGCGCCTGCGGCCAAAGGTGCGCACCTGCCCGGCAACGACGGGCCCCTTCACGGCACGTTTCAGGACAGCTTGCGGATCATGGCCCGCCTTCAATCGCTTCACGATTCCGACCTCAAGCTGCTGCGTCACTTTTGCACCATCGTGGACGAAGGCGGCTTTTCTGCCGCGCAATCGGCGCTTGGCGTGTCGCAATCCATGCTCAGCGAAAGCGTCAAGACGCTGGAGCTGCGCCTTGGCACGGCCTTGTGCCAGCGCGGGCCGAAGGGTTTCCGGCTCTACCCCGAGGGCGAGGCGGTCTATGCCGCCGCCCAGAAGCTGTTTGCCGAGGTCGAGACCTTTCGGCTCAGGGCGTCCGACCTCAGCCGGATGGCACATCACGAGATCACGATCGCGGTGCAGGAATCCGTTCTGGAACACCCCGATTGCCGCCTGCCCGAGGCCCTGGCGGCGTTCTCCGGCAGCTATCCCAACGTGCAATATCACCTTGAGATCATGCTGGGGACGCAGGTGCTGGGGCAGGTCACCGACGGGCTGACGCATCTGGGGATCTGCATTCCCGCCGAAACCCGCGCGCAGGTCTATACCCGCCCGCTGTTCGAGGAACGCGCAATCCTCTGCTGTGGCCGGACCCATCCGTTCCACGCCCGCGCCGATGCGCAGCTGGGCACCGCAGAGGTCGCGGCGACGGCCCGCGCGACCAGTGGCCGGGTCGAACGGTTCTACAAGGCGCCCGCCGAACTTGATGCCGGCGGCGATATCGGCCGGGGCGCGCGGGCGCAGCTGGCGCTGATCCTGAGCGGGCGCAATGTCGGCTACGTGCCGCACCACATCGCCGAACCGCTGCTGCAGTCCGGCGCGCTGAGGGAGATCTTTCCCGAAGGCCAGAGCGTTGCCCTGGTCAACCCCATCGCCGCCATGGCGGGCCCGTCGATGCGCGATATCGGTGTGGTCCGGCACCTGGTCGATCTGCTCGCCGAGGCCCACGGCCAGGCGGTGCGCTGACGCCGCCGCCGTCAGGTGACCGGGGCCGCAGCCAAATAGGCCCTGATCCGGTCCGAAACCTCGTCGGTCGCAGGCGTGTAGACCATCATCGTCAGATCGGGGTGGCCCTGGACCGAGAAGGTCGAAAACGCCATCTCGATGCGGCCCAGGGCACCGTGATGCAGGCGCTTGGTGCCGTCGCCGCGCGCGCCGATCTCGTTCTCGGTCCAAAAGGTCCTGAAATCGGCGCTGCTCTCGCACAGCTCCTCCACCAGCCGGGCGACCTCGGCACTGGCGCCGGCACCGGCGCGCGCGGTATCGGCGCGAAAGGTGGCGACCAGGTAGCGGGCCACGCCGTGCCAGTCTTCCCGATTGCGCGCCCGGCCCTTGGCCGAAAACACGATCCGGAGGATGTTGCGCCCGTCGTGCGGCAATTGCCCGTAATCCGTCAGGATCAGCGCAGCCGCCCGGTTCCAGGCCAGCACGTCCCAGGTGGCGTTGATGATGACGGCGGGGCTGTTGGGCATTTCGTCCAGGACCCGCTGCAGTCGGGGGCCGATGACGGTTTCGGGCCTGTAACGCACCTCGGGCGGATGGCCGAACGCCAGGATGTGCAGGTGTTCCCGTTCGGGTTCCGTCAGCATCAGGCCGGAGGCGATGCGTTCCAGCACATCCGCCGACGGCGCGCCGCCGCGTCCCTGTTCCAGCCAGGTGTACCAGGTCGGGCTGATGTTGGCGCGCTGCGCCACCTCTTCGCGGCGCAGCCCCGGGGTGCGCCGCCGGCCCACGGCAAAGCCGAAGGCCACGGGGTCCAGGCGCGCGCGCCTGTCCCGCAGAAACTGTCCCAGGGCGTTGTCATCCTGCGGCATGGGGATCCTGTTGGAAGGTATACCAGGATAAAGTCACTACTTTAACAGGATAGAACCTAGGCCGACATGTCCCCGTAGACAACAACGGAGAATTCAACATGCGTGTCTTCCTTACCGGCGCCACCGGTTTCATCGGTTCGCGGATCCTGCCCGAATTGCTGGCGCGGGGGCATGAGGTCATCGGCATGACCCGATCGGATGACGGGGCCAGGTCCCTCGCCGCCGCCGGCGCGACCCCCTGTCGTGCAACGCTGGAGGATCCGGCCAGCGTGGCGGCCGGTGTGGCCAGGGCCGATGCGGTGATCCACACGGCCTTTGACCACAATTTCGCGACCTTCGCGGCGAATTGCGAAAAAGATGAACGTGTCATCGCGGCGCTCGGGGCGGAACTGAAGGGGTCTGACCGGCCCTTGATGGTGACTTCGGGCACGGGGATGGGCGATGCGGGCGACGGCCAGCCGGCGACGGAGGCCATCACCAATTTCGATCACCCCAACCCCCGGGTCGCCAGCGAACTGGCCGTGGCAAAGCTGCTGGAGGACGGGGTGAATGCCCGGGTGATGCGGTTGCCGCAGGTTCACGACACGCGGCGGCAGGGCCTGATTTCACCCTATATCCAGATTTCGCTGCAAAAAGGCGCGATGGCTTATGTCGGCGAAGGGCTGAACCGCTGGCCGGCGGCACATGTTCTGGATGTTGCGGCGCTGTACGCGCAGACCTTCGACAAGGGCGCGCCCGGCTCGCGGTTCCATGCGGTCGCCGAAGAGGGCATCACCACCCGCCAGATCGCCGAGGTGCTGGCAGAGGGGCTGAACCTGCCGGCGATCTCGATCCCGCCCGAGGAAGCGGGCGACCATTTCGGCTGGTTTGGGGGGTTTGCCGGTCTCGACATGCCGGCCAGCAGCGCCTGGACCCGGGCGCAGACCGGGTGGGATCCGACAGGGCCGGGCCTGATCGAGGATCTGCGGAACATGGATTATTCGGTCTTCGCGGCGGCCTGACGCCGGGTCTCGTCGGGTGTCCTTGGCGATGGACACATGCCCCGCACGCATGTGCGGGGCGCCTGATAATCCGGTCGTTCAGGTGTTCAGGACTTCGTCGATCGCGTCCTGCCCGCCGACGACCCCGGACATCTCTTCCCAGACCGGCTGGGCGCCCGCGACCCAGGCGTCGCGCTCTTCCGGCTGCAGCAGCTTGCCGCCGGCGGCGGCGGCCTCGGCCATCGCGACATCCTCGTCGGCGAACATCAGCGTGTTGAAATGCGCGGCGCCTTCGACGGTGGCTTCGGTCAGCGCCTGCCGTTGCTCGTCGCTCAGCCCGTTCCAGAACAGGGAGCTGTACGAGACCACGCCCGCCGCCCAGATATGCGCGGTCTCGGTCATGCAGGGGACGACTTCGTACAGCTTGAAGGCCGCATAGGCGCCCTTGGTCAGGTCCATGCAATCGGCCACGCCGGTGCTGAGCGCGTTGTAGGTTTCCGTGATCGGAATGCCGGTGGGGTTGGCGCCGTACGAACTCCAGAGCTTGGTGTGCAGCGGGCTCTGGATGACGCGCATCGCCTTGCCCTGCATCTGGTCGGGCGTGGTGATCGGCTCCTTGGTCAGCAGGTGGCGCGCGCCGTAATTGATGTAGGCCGGCACGATGAAGTTGCTGGCGGCCAGTCGTTCGGCCAGCCGCTGACCGGTCGGGCCGCTGGTCGCGGCCTCAAGATGGTCGGCGTCACGGAACAGGAACGGCAGGTCGAGGATCTGGGTTTCGGGCACATAGGCCGACATCACCGATACGGTCGTCATCGCGCCCTGGATCGACCCAAGCCGCATGCCCTGCGCCATCTCCTTTTCGCCACCCAGGGCGGAATTCTTCACGATGTTGAAGCTGAACGCGCCCGGCAGTTTCTCTTCGGCCAGTTCAGACACCTTGATCCAGGTCCGGACATCGGGGTCCTCGTCGCCGTGCAGGGTGGCGATGGTCATCGACTGGGCGGCATTGGCCCGGCGCAGGTAGGCCGGCAGCGCCAGGGTGCTGGCAGCGCCAAGCGTGGCAGTCTTCAGGAAAAGACGGCGGGTCTGGGTCATCTTGGGGGTCTCTCGCTGTTGGTTGGGCAGGTTTTCATGGGGGGGCATCAGGCGGACAGGACGGCATAGGCACAGATCAGGATCAGCGCGCCGGTCAGCGCCAGAACGTAGGGCATCACCGACCGGAACAGCGCGACGGAGCGGACATTGGTGATCCCTGCGACCACGAAGATCAGCACGCCAAGCGGCGGTGTCAGCCCGCCGATCATCAGGGCCACGACGATGATCACGCCGAAGGTGATCGGTTCGATCCCCGTCGCGGTGACGGCGGGCAACAGCAGCGGGGCAAGGATCAGGATCGCCGCTCCGGTGTCGATGAACAGGCCCGCGACCAGCAGGATCACCACGGCGATCACCAGAACGGCGATCTGGCCGCTTCCGAAGATCCCGGCCAGCTGCTGGATCAGGCCGGCGACATTGTCGATGGCCAGCAGCGACACGAAGGGATGGGCCGATGCGATCATCATGCCGATGGCGGCGGCTTCGACGGCGGCGCTGCGGAACGCCTTTATCAGGCCGATGCCCCCGGCCCTGGCATAGACCAGCGCCAGCCCCACGGAATAAAGCGCGGCCAGGGCGGCGGCCTCGGACGTGGTGACGACGCCGAACCGGATGCCCACGACGACGATCACGCCCAGCCCAAAGGCCGGAATGGCGCGCAGCGCCGTGCGGCCGCGCGTGCCCCAGTCGGATCGGTCCGCCACCGATTCCTCGTTCGCGGTCAGCCGCAGGGCGATGAACAGCGCGAAAGCCAGCAGCAGCCCGGCCCAAAGCCCGCCGACCAGCAGCTTGCCGACCGACAGGTTGGTGACCGTGGCCAGCACCAGGAAGGCGATGGACGGCGGCACGATATTGTCGAGGATACAGGTCGCGGCCACGATGGCCCCGGCGCGTTCGGGCTTGTAGCCGTTGCGGACCAGTTCCGGGTACAGCGTCACGGATCCAAAGGCCGCATTGGCGATCGAAGACCCCGACGCGCCCGAAAACATCAGGTTGGTCAGCAGCGTCGTCTGCGCCAGTCCGCCCTTGAGGTGGCCGACCATGGCGGCGGCGAACTTGATCAGCCGTTCGGCCACCCCCGACACGGTCAGCAACGTCCCCGACAGCAGGAAGAATGGGATCGCCAGCAGCAGGAATTTCGACGCCCCGTTGACCGCGATGTTGATCATCGCCGGTTCCGGCACCGACGCGCCCAGCGGGATCGCCAGGAAAGCGGCGGCAAAGAAGGCGTGCGGCATCGGTGCGCTGACGATCACGCCCAGCACGACGATCAGCGCCGCGCAGATGCTGGGGGGCAGGCCGGTGGTGATGCGGACCTCGGGCGCGCCGAAATAGATCGCCAGCGCCGCCGCCAGCGCGATCAGGCAATCCAGGAACCGGCCTTCGGCCACCTGGCCCAGCACCACCATGACCAGAACCATCGCCCCGCCTGCCGCGAAAAAGCCGTAGCGGATGGGTTCGGGCAGACCCAGCGCATCGCTGGTTCCGCCCACCATGGCCACCACCTGCGCCCCGCCCAGGGCAATGGCCAGGCCCGACACCAGGGTGATCACTTCGGCGATGACATTGCTGACGGCCCGCCCGCGCGCGCCCAGCCGGACCTGGACAAAATCCAGCCGCATCGCCAGCGCGCTGTTCAGCGCCAGCGGCGCGCCCAGCGACACGATGATGACGTTCAGCCAGATCCCCGCGTCCTCGGCGCCCAGGATGCTGGACGAAAACGCATAGCGCAGCACGACGCTGACGATCACCAGCACCAGCATCGCCGCCAGAACGAACCCGCCAAGCGCCCCCAGAACCGCCGTGATCCAACTGCGCAGGGTCTCGGCGATAGCTTGGACGTTCATCGTTACCCCGGGTTTGGATCCGGCGTTCTCGTAGGTCATGGGCGAGGTCTCCGGTGGGTCATGAGGGGCGGATCAGCTGACCGCCGGTTCGGGCTTGTAGTTGGGATCGCTGTCGAACAGGGTCGACCAGGTGAAGGTCTTGCCGCCCTTGGCCGGGGCCGGCGTGTCCTCGTCGCGGTCGATGTCCAGGTGCGGCAGCACCAGTTCGCCAAAGCGATAGGCCTCTTCCAGCAGCGGCATGCCCGACAGGATGAAGGTGTCGATGCCGATCTTGCGATATTCCTCCAGCGTGCGGATCACCGTTTCGGGCGATCCCACGATGGCGCTGCCGGGGCCGGGGCGCACCAGGCCGATGCCCGACCAGATGTTCGGCGCCACTTCCAGGTCGCGCAGGTTGTCCACCCGCTTGCCGCCATGCATCGCCGACATGCGCTGCTGGCCCACGGAATCGGTGCCCTTCAGATGCGACTGGTTCGCCGCGACCGAGGCGTCGTCCATCTCGTCATACAGTTTCTGCGCGGCTTCCCAGGCCTCGGCATCGGTGCGGCGCACGATGACGTAAAGCCGGATGCCGAACTTCAGCTCGCGCCCGTATTGCGCCGCCTTGGCCTTCACCGCGTCGACCTTCAGCTTCATCTGCTCGGGCGTTTCGCCCCAGGACAGGTAGGTGTCCACGTGCTTGGCCGCCACGTCCAGCGCCGCGTCCGAGGATCCGCCGAACCACAGCGGCGGCGGCGCGATCGTGTCGTTGATCGGCAGCGCCAGCTTGGCGCCTTCCATCGGGAAGAACTTGCCGTCATGGGTCACGGATTGCCCCGACATCAGCTTGTGCCAGACGGTCAGGTATTCGTCGCACATGGCATACCGTTCGTCATGGTCCATCTTGATGCCATAGGCGCGCATCATCTTCTCGGTCCCGGTGACGACGTTCAGCATCACCCGGCCATTGGTGAAATCCTGCAGGCTGGCGGCCATCTTGGCCAGCAGCGTGGGGGCCACGACACCGGGGTGGATGGCGCACAGGAATTTCATCCGCTTGGTCGCATCCGCCAGCGCGGCGGCCAGCACCCAGACGTCATGCGCGCCGGTGGCGAACAGGGCGCCGGTATACCCCAGGTGGTCGTAAGCCTGGGCCAGCTGCTTGTAATAGCCGTAATCGACGACGCGCGACCCTTCGGGTTTCCAGGGGAAGGGCCCGTCGGGGGCGCACATGTACCAGAGGACTTTCATGGTCTTATCCTTTTTCCGTGGGGCCCGTTCTCAGGACGGCATCTGCATCGCGGCAGAATGGATGCTGGCCAGGGGCGGAAGATTGATCGCAAGCTCGCCGTGCCGATAGAGCGTCTCGGCCTCGAGCTGCTGTTCCTTCAGGATCTCGTCGGTGGCCGGCACGATCGTCCAGTCGCGTTCCGATACGACCCGGGTCCATGCCTTCAGCTCTTTTTCCGACGCGTCGTTGCCGGCCAGCAGGGCGGCCATGCGCTCAGGGTTGGCCGCGACCTCCTGCCCGAAGGCGGCAAGGGCGGCGACGAAATCGTCGAACCGCGTGGTTTCGATGCCGCAATCGGCCAGCGTCCAGAAGGTCGACCGGTTGGGGATGTTCGATCCGCACAGGGCGAGGGTCCGGGCCTCGCCGGCTTCCATCACCAGTTCGATCATGGGCGCCATGGCGATCCACAGGTCGACATCGCCCTCGGCCAGTGCCGCGCGGGCGGCGTCGGGCGTCATTTCGCGGCGGTCCACGTCCGACAGGGTCAGCCCGGCCTGATCCAGCACGCGCGCCAAAAGGTAGGTGTGGAACGACCCGTCGATCAGGGCGACGGACTTGCCGGCCATCTTCTCGATCGCGTCGATCGGGCTGTCCTGCGCCACCATCAGCGCGCCGTTGGCCGGGCGCGGGGCCGACGCCGCGACATACAAAACCTTCATCCCTTCCGTCTGCGAAATCAGGGGCGGCGTCGATCCGGTGCCGCCGACGTGGAACATGCCGTCGGCGATATGCGGCCCGGTCTTGCGGCCCTCGGGGTAAAAGACGAACTCGGCGCCCAGCGACCCGAAGGCCTCGGGGCAAAGCGCGGCCAGACGCAGGTGCAGGTTGTTCGGGTGATAGCCAATCCTGAAGGGGGTCATTGGTCCGCTGTCTCCGCTTCGTCGGCCCGGATCTTCGGGCGTCATCAGTTTATGTTTTTATATATTGAAGAAGCGCCGCCCGGATTGTCAAAGAGATTCCCGGACCTGTCGGTGCGTCCGATCCCGGCGGTCAATTTTTGGGCAATTCCCGGCCACACCGCCCGTGCGATTTCCCGCAGGTCAGGCCGCATTGTCGACGCTGCCATCCCTGACGAGGTCCCGCAGAAGCACCTCGGTTCCGGCCAGGCGAATCGCTTGCGGGCCGCAGAGCCACAGCAGCGCCCGCGCCGGCGCTTCGGGCGGAAAGTGGTCCGACGGCGCCAACCGGCTGACCGGGTTCACGCCGCTGGCGCGGATGGTGCGCTGCATCTCGGTTGCGACGGTTCCGGGGTCCAGCGCATAGGCATGAATGCCCTTGTCGCGCGCCTCGAGGTCGAGGCAGCGGGTCAGCATGGCGACACCGGCCTTGGCCGCGCAGTAGTGGCTCCATCCCTCCAACGGATTCCGGGAAGCTCCTGAAGAAACGCATATAATTGTGCCGCTCCCCTGCTGGACAAGGGCCGGAAGCGCCGCGCGAATGACGTGGAAGACACCGTTCAGGTTGGTGGCCGTGGCGTCGGTCCAGGCCTTGGGGTCGACGGCGTCCAGGGTTGCGACCGGGGCGATGACACCGGCGTTGGCAATCACGGCGTCAAGGCCCCCGAAGTGGCTGCGGCACGTGGCGACGGCGGCTTCGAGGCCTGCGAAATCCGTCACGTCGCAGGGCAGGGCCAACGCCTTGGGGCCAAGGTCTTCCGCCAGTGCCGCGATCTTGTCGCGGGACCGCGCCAGCAGGGCGACGTTCCATCCCGCCGTGACGAAAAGGCGCGCCGTAGCCGCGCCGATGCCCTGGCTCGCGCCGGCCAGCAGCAGGGTGCCCTGTGTCGATTCGGTCATCTTCACGTTCCTTCTGGCGCCCGGCTCCTCGTGCGGGCCAAGACGAATTGACCATCCTTACTTTACAAAACCATAAAGTAAGAAAGCAGTTGTAACTTCCCGGTGCGCGGCAATCGCCCCGCCGGATGTCTTTCCCCGGGTGAAATCTTCTGCGCGCTAGTCGAACATGTCGGGCGCGATGTCGTCCGGCCCCTCGGCCTTGTCGTCCAGGCGCAATTCGGACAGCCCGGAAAAGATCAGTCGAAGGGATTGCACCACCGGCAGCACCCGCGCGTCGCCGATGCGATAGGTCACGACCCGCGCGGTGCGGCGGCTGACGATCACGCCGCCGTCGCGCAGCAGGCTCAGCTGTTGCGACAGGGTCGGTTGCGGAATGCCCAGGTCTTCTTCCAGCTCGGTGACCGTGCGGGGCGCTTCCATGAGATAGCAGACGATGGCAAGCCGATTGGGATTCGAGAGATACTTGATGAACGCACTCGCGTCGTCGACACTCTTGCACACCTTGCGCGGCACCTGCCTGCCCATGCCCCAGCTCCGTTCGGCAATTTCTGAAACGATGCCGCACGCTAGAGGGCGACCGGGAGGGATGTCCATATGCAGGGCGGCGATCATGTCCGCCATCCCGCCGATGCGTCGGCGTCGGCAAAGGCCAGCGGCCCGTTGCTGAGCGCGGCATCGTAGCCGGCCAGGATCGTGCTGCCGATTTCCCCGATCTCGGCCGCCAGCGCCCCGGCCACGTAATCGGCGTCGCCGGCATCCATCCCCTTCAGGATCTCGAGGTGCTGCAACCGCGCCAGGGCAGCGGTGGGCGTTTCCAGCGTCAGGTGCATGGTCGGGCCGCATTGCATCCACAGCGACTGGATCAGCGGCATCAGCACCTCGCTGCCGGCGGCCTGGTACAGCGTGAAGTGGAACTTGCGATTGACCTGCAGGGCCTCGTGTTTGGGCAGGGGCACCACGGTCTCGGCCGGCTCGAACGGGGCGTTGATCCGATGCAGCAACCCCGGCAGATCCGGATCGCCATTGCGGCAGGCAGCCCGTGCGGCCCGGCATTCCAGCAGGCAGCGCAGTTCAAAGATCTCCTGCAGCCGTTGCGGCGACAGCACCGGCACCCGCACCGATCCGTTGGGCATTTCTTCCAGCGCATTGGCCGCGACCAGCTGCGAGATGGCGTCGCGCACCGGCATCGCGCTGGTGTCGAAGATTGCCGCGAACTGGCGGATCTTGATCACCTGGCCCGGCATCAGCGCGCCGTCCATCAGGCCCGAGCGGAGCTTGTCCAGCACCGCGGCCTGGACCGCCCCTCTCGCCTTCTTCACAGTCTCGGTCATCCGGTCTCCGCCATCTGCGTTGGACCCCGTTTTAGCGGCATCCCATGGGCCCGGGTCCAACATGAAACCGTGAAATTCCCCTAAGGCAGGCCGTTTTTGTGCCGGCGCTGAACTTGAAAGCGTGATCGGGGTACGAATGCACAAAAAGAGATCGCACTTTGTGATCTCAAACTGAGATGCCAGAGAATCGCGGGCGGCGGCCAGGGCGACCATCACGGACAGGGATGGAAGGATCGGAGGAGCAAGGCCCCGAGACCCGGCGCGTCTGGTGGCTTGCACGGCAAAGCGGCCGCATCCGGGAAGGATGCGGCCGCTTTGGGCGCCGGGGAACCCGGCATGTCGAAATGGAACGGGGCAGGGGTCCGCGACCCCCGCGCCGCCGGATCGTCAGAAGTGGACCGACCGTGCCGTGCCCGGCTTTTCCAGCGGGGGCGAGAACTTGGTCAGGTTGATGCCTTCGACGGCCGCCTTGTATTCGTCCGCATTGGGCGTCCGGCCCAGGATCGCCGACAGGACGACGACCGGCGTCGAGGCCAGCAGCGATTCACCCTTCTTCTCGGCGGAATCCTCGACCACGCGGCCCTGGAACAGGCGGGTAGAGGTGGCCAGGACGGTGTCGCCCTTGGCGGCCTTTTCCTGGTTGCCCATGCACAGGTTACAGCCCGGACGTTCGAGATAAAGGATGTTCTCGTATTCCGTGCGGTTCTGCGTCTTGGGGAACAGATCGTCGAACTCGAAGCCCGAATACTTCTGCAGGATCTCCCAGTCGCCTTCTTCCTTGAGCTCGTCGATGATGTTGTAGGTCGGGGCCGCGACGACCAGGGGCGCCTTGAATTCGACTTTGCCGTTGGCCTTTTCCAGGTTCTTCAGCATCTGGGCCACGATCTTCATGTCGCCCTTGTGCACCATGCACGATCCGACAAAGCCCAGGTCCACCTTCTTTTCACCGCCGTAATAGGACACGGGGCGGATGGTGTCGTGGGTGTAGCGGCGCGACGGGTCGGCGTTGTTCACGTCCGGGTCGGCGATCATCGGCTCGTCGATCAGGTCCAGGTCGACGACGACTTCGGCAAAGTACTTGGCGTTGTCGTCGGGCGACAGCGCGGGCTTTTCGCCCGACCGGATCTGCGCGATGCGCTTGTCGGCCTTGTCGATCAGCCCCTGCAGCGTGCCGGCCGCGTTTTCCATGCCCTTGTCGATCATCACCTGGATGCGGTGCTTGGCCAGTTCCAGCGACCCGATCAGCGTCTCGTCGTTCGAGATGCAGATCGACGCCTTGGCCTTCATCTCGGCCGTCCAGTCGGTGAAGGTGAAGGCCTGGTCGGCCAGCAGCGTGCCGATGTGCACTTCGATCACGCGGCCCTGGAAGACGTTGTCGCCGTGCTGCTTGAGCATCTGCGCCTGGGTCGCGTGGACCACGTCGCGGAAGTCCATGTAATCGGCCATCTGGCCCTTGAAGGTGACCTTGACCGATTCCGGGATCGGCATGGTGGCTTCACCCGTCGCCAGCGCCAGCGCCACGGTGCCCGAGTCCGCACCAAAGGCCACGCCCTTGGACATGCGCGTGTGGCTGTCGCCGCCGATGATGACGTCCCAGTCATCCACGGTGATGTCGTTCAGCACCTTGTGGATCACGTCGGTCATCGCATGGTACGACCCCTTGGGGTCGCGCGCGGTGATCAGCCCGAAGGTATTCATGAAGCTCATGAGCTTCGGGATGTTCGCCTGGGCCTTCTTGTCCCAGACAGATGCCGTGTGACAGCCCGACTGGTACGCGCCATCGACGGTGGGCGAGATCACGGTGGCGGCCATCGCTTCCAGTTCCTGGCTGGTCATCAGGCCGGTGGTGTCCTGCGACCCCACGATGTTGACCTTCACGCGCACGTCCGATCCGGCGTGCAGGGGCTTGCCCTTGGTCGCACCCACGGCATTGGCGTTGAAGATCTTTTCCACGGCGGTCATGCCCTGGCCTTCGTGCGACACTTCCTTCGACGGCGCGAAGACCGGCGCGGGATCGACGCCCAGCGTTTCGGCGGCGAACGTCTGCAGCTTCTTGCCGAAGACCACGGCGTAGGAACTGCCGGCCTTCATGAATTCGACCTTCTGGGGCGTGAAGGCGGACGACACGTCGACCAGCTCTTCGCCGCCATCCGCGGATTTCAGCTTCTTGGTCTTGGTGTCGATGGTCAGGACCGTGCCGGTTTCAACCGAATACTTCTGGTCGAGGATCGGGTTGCCTTCGTTGTTCAGCAGCGGCTTGCCGTCATCGCCCAGCTTCTTGACCCAGTTCTTCAGGTCCAGGCCGATGCCGCCCGTCACACCCACGGTGGTCAGGAAGATCGGCGAGATGCCGTTGGTGCCGGCCACGACGGGGGCATAGTTGACGAAGGGCACGTAGGGGCTGGCCGGTTTGCCGGTCCACAGCGCCACGTTGTTCACGCCCGACATCCGCGACGACCCGACACCCATGGTGCCCTTTTCGGCGATCAGCATGACGCGCTTGTCGGGGTGCTGCAGCTTCAGCGCCTCGATCTCCTTCTGCGCGGCTTCGCTGATCATGCACTTGCCGTGCAGTTCCCGGTCGGACCGCGAATGCGCCTGGTTGCCCGGCGACAGAAGGTCGGTCGAGATATCGCCTTCGGCCGCGATGTAGGTCACGACCTTGATCTCGTCCTCGACGTCGGGAAGCTTGGTGAAGAATTCGGCCTTGGCATAGCTTTCCAGCACGCCCTTGGCGATTTCATTGCCGGCCGCGAACGCCGTCTTCAGGCGATCCATGTCCGCTTCGTACAGGAACACCTGCGTCTTCAGAACCTCGGCTGCCTGCTTGGCGATCGCCGCGTCGTTACCCAGCGTCAGGTCCAGCAGAACCTCGACCGACGGGCCGCCCTTCATGTGCGACAGCAGTTCAAAGGCGAAATCGGGCGTGATCTCGGGGACGACGGCTTCGCCCAGGATGATCTTTTTCAGGAACGTCGCCTTCACGCCCGCGGCGCTCGTGGTGCCGGGCAGGGTGTTGTAGATGAAGAATTCCAGCGACTCCTTGCGGTGCTCGTTCCCGGTGTCTTCGATCTGGGCGATCAGTTCTGCCACCAGCGCGCCATCGTCGATGGGCTTGGGATGCAGACCTTCGCTTTTGCGCGTCTCGATCTCGGTTAGGTAGTCTGTGTACAAGCTCATGACGGTCCCTACGGTTCTGTATCGGGTCAGGTGTGGCACGGCTTTTTCAACGGGCCATGGGCGAGGTGACAAAGCGGAGGCCAAGTTTTGTATGCGGCAGTATACAAACAGCAGCCGAGTATCAAGATGATTAGATCTGTCACATGGCCGCGAATGCAGCAATCTTTAGCGACATCGGGCGCGGCCAATTCGACCGTTCCGTGTGCTTTCGCCCCCGTCCTGTTCTTTGTCCTGTTCTTTGATCAGGCCAATACGGTGTGACACGGGGCTACGAAAAGGGGGGCCTCGGCCCCCCTGTCGTCATCAGCCGCCGAAATCGTCCAGCATGATGTCTTCGCGGTCGACCCCAAGCTCCAGAAGCATGTTGATCACCGAGCTGTTCATGATCGGCGGACCGCACATGTAGAACTCGCAATCTTCGGGCGCCGGGTGGTTCTTGAGGTATTCCTCGAACAGGACGTTGTGGATGAAGCCGGTGTAGCCCTTCCAGTCGTCCTCGGGCAGCGCGTCGGACAGCGCCACGTGCCATTCGAAGTTCGGGAATTCCGCCGCAAGCTCGTCGAAGTCCTCGACAAAGAACATCTCGCGCTTGGACCGGGCACCGTACCAGAAGGTGATCTTGCGATCCCGGTTTTCCAGGCGCTTGAGCTGGTCGAAGATGTGCGACCGCATCGGCGCCATGCCGGCACCACCGCCAACGAAGACCATTTCCTTGTTGGTGTCGCGGGCGAAGAATTCGCCGAACGGACCGGAAATCGTGACCTTGTCGCCCGGCTTCAGGTTGAAGATGTAGGACGACATCTGCCCCGGGGGAATGCCGGTCGATCCCGGCGGGGGCGAGGCGACGCGGACGTTGAGCATGATCATGCCCTTTTCATCCGGGTAGTTGGCCATCGAATAGGCGCGTTCGATCGGCTCGTTGACCACCGATTCGTATTGCCACAGGTTGAAGCGGTCCCAGTCTTCCCGGTACTCTTCTTCCACGTCGAATTCGGTGTACTTCAGCTTGTGCGCGGGCGCCTCGATCTGGATGTAGCCGCCGGCGCGGAACTTGACGTCCTCGCCTTCGGGCAGGTCCAGGATCAGCGCCTTGATGAAGGTCGCCACGTTGTGGTTCGACCGGACGGTGCATTCCCACTTCTTGACGCCGAAGACCTCTTCGGGAACCTCGATATCCATGTCCTGCTTGACCGCGACCTGGCAGGACAGGCGGTCGCCGCAGGCGGCTTCGCGCTTGGTGATATGGGTTTCCTCGGTCGGCAGGATCGACCCGCCGCCCGCGTGGATGCGCACCCGGCATTGCGCGCAGGTGCCGCCGCCGCCACAGGCCGACGGCACGAACATCTTCTGCGCCGCCAGCGTCTGCAGCAACTTGCCGCCCGACGGCACCGAAATGGTCTTTTCGCCGTTGATGGTGATGTTGACGTTGCCCGAACTGACCAGTTTCGAGCGCGCCGCCAGGATCACCGTCACCAGCGCGATGACGATGATCGTGAACAGGAAGACGCCCAGAGAGAAAGTTTCCACGTCCGCGTTCCCTTACAGTTTCACGCCGCTGAAGGACATGAAGGCCATCGCCATCAGACCAGCGGTAAGGAAGGTGATGCCAAGCCCCTGCAGACCGTCGGGAATGTCGGAATACTTGAGCTTTTCGCGCACGCCGGCCATCGCGGTGATCGCCAGCATCCAGCCGAAGCCGGACGAGACGCCGTAGGTGGCGGCCTGGGCAAAGTCGTAGCTGCGTTCCACCATGAACAGCGACCCGCCAAGGATGGCGCAGTTCACCGTGATCAGCGGCAGATACACACCCAGCGCGTTGTAAAGCGGCGGGAAGTACTTATCGAGGATCATCTCCAGGATCTGCACCAGCGCCGCGATCACCCCGATATACGAGATCAGGCCAAGGAACGTCAGGTCGACATCCGGAAAGCCCGCCCAGGCCAGCGCGCCGGGCGCCAGCAGGTAGTTCAGCAGCAGGTTGTTGGCCGGCACGGTGATGGCCTGCACCACCATGACCGAGATACCCAGCCCCATGGCCGTCTGGATCTTCTTCGACACGGCCAGGAAGGTGCACATGCCCAGGAAGAAGGACAGCGCCAGGTTTTCGACGAAGACCGCCTTGACCGCGAGGGATACGAGACCTTCCATCAGTGCGCCTCCACCGTCTGGATGCGGTATTCACGCTCTTCGACCTGGCCGGGTTTCCAGGTGCGCACGCCCCAGATGATCAGGCCGATCACGAAGAAGGCCGAAGGCGGCAGCAGCAGCAGGCCGTTCGGGACGTACCAGCCGCCGTTGTTGGTGGTCTGCAGGATGGTGATGCCGAACAGCGACCCCGACCCGAAAAGTTCACGGAACACCGCGACCACCATCAGCAGCAGGCCATAGCCCAGCCCGTTGCCGATGCCGTCGATGAAGCTCGCCACCGGCGGGTTCTTCATGGCGAACGCCTCGGCCCGGCCCATCACGATGCAATTGGTGATGATCAGGCCCACGAAGACCGACAGGGTCTTCGAGATGTCGTAGGCATAGGCCTTGAGCAGCTGGTCGACCACGATCACCAGCGACGCGATGACGACCATCTGCACGATGATCCGGATCGAACTGGGGATCTGGTTGCGCAGCATCGAGATGAACATCGATGAGAACGCGGTCACCAGGGTCACGGCCAGCGCCATCACGAAGGCCACCTGCATCGAGGAGGTCACCGCGAGCGCCGAACAGATGCCAAGCACCTGCAGCGTGATCGGGTTGTTGTCGACCAGCGGATCGACAAGTTGCGAACGGTAAGTCTGTGCCATCAGCTAACCTCTCCTGCTTGCAGCCGTTCAAGGAAGGTGCCGTAGCCGGCCTCGCCCATCCAGAAACGTACCAGGTTGTCCACGCCGCGCGACGTCAGGGTCGCGCCGGCCAGTGCATCCACGTGATAATCCGGGCCTTCGGGCGGCACGGATTTTGACACCGTGATCGCAAGCTTGCCGTCTTCGGTAAACAGTTTCTTGCCGTTCCACAGCGCCTTCCACCGGGGGTTGTCGACCTCGGCGCCCAGACCGGGCGTTTCGCCCTGCTGGTAGAACTGCAGCCCGTAGATGTCGTTGCCGTTGGCCTCCAGCGCGATGAACCCGTACAGCGTCGACCACAGCCCGTAGCCTTCGATCGGCAGGACCACCTTGCTGATGGCGCCATTGTCGTCGCGCAGCAGGTAGACCATGCGGAACACCTGCATGGTTCCGCCCAGGCCGGCCGGATCCTCGTCAAGCGCACGCACGATCGCCGGATCGCCCGACGCCGCCAGTTCGTCGAAGGTGTCGATATCGAACTGGTCGGTGAATTCGCCGGTTTCAAGGTCCAGCACGTGGGGTTCGAAGTTCGCGAACGCCTCGTCCACCGGCACGTCCGGGTCGTAAACGCCGGCGACCTGCAGGATGTTGATCCGCTTGTCGCGCAGCTGGTTGGCCTGCTGCACCGGGCGCAGGGCCACGGCGGCGGCGGACACGATCATCGACGCGACCAGGCACAGCACGATGGCCACGAACAGCGTCTTGCCCACCGAATCGGCCGGCGCGTCCAGGAACCGACGGATCAGACCCTTGCTCTCGCCGTTCCGCTCAACGGTCTCTTCGTTGACTTCAGGCATTGCGCTTGGCCCTCCGTTTGATGTTGGCCTGCACGACAAAGTAGTCGATCAGCGGGGCAAAGACGTTGCCGAACAGGATCGCCAGCATCATGCCTTCCGGGAAGGCCGGGTTGATGACGCGGATCATCACCACCATGAAGCCGATCAGCGCGCCGTAGATGTAGCGCCCCACATTGGTGTGCGAGGCCGAGACCGGTTCGGTGACCATGAAGGCCAGGCCGAAGGCATAGCCGCCGACGACCAGGTGCCAGTACCAGGGCATGGCGAACATCGGGTTGGTGTCCGACCCGATCCAGTTCAGCAGGCTCGAAAAGGCGATCATCCCGGCCAGGCAGCCCACCACCAGCCGCCAGTTGGCGATCTTGGTGACCAGCAGGAAGGCCAGGCCGATCAGGCAGGCCAACGTCGAGGTTTCGCCGATACAGCCCTGGATCGTGCCGATGAACGACTGCATCCAGGTGATGCCGTACTGCGGCAGGGCCGCGACGCCGTCTGATGCGCCGATGGCCAGGGCCGTCGCGCCGGAAAACCCGTCGACCGGGGTCCAGACCGTGTCGCCGGACATGTAGGCGGGGTAGGCAAAGTACAGGAACGCCCGGCCGACCAGCGCCGGGTTCAGGAAGTTCTTGCCGGTGCCGCCAAAGACCTCCTTGCCGATCACAACGCCAAAGATGATGCCCAGGGCCACCTGCCACAGCGGCGTCGTCGCCGGCATGATCAGCGTGTAAAGCATCGAGGTGACCAGGAAGCCCTCGTTCACCTCGTGGCGGCGGACGACGGCAAAGATGACTTCGAATATGCCGCCCGCGACCAGGGTCACGATGTAGATCGGCAGGAAGAACATCAGCCCGTGCAGCATGTTGGCCACGACGCTGCCGGGGTTGTACGAAATGCCGATGGCCCCGGCCAGGCGCGATTGCCAGGCCGACGGGCCATAGTCGGCGATGGCCATGTTGGCCTGCAGACCGGTGTTGTAGAGCCCGAAAAGGATGCACGGAACGGTCGCGATCACGACGTAGGTCATGATTCGCTTCATGTCGATGTAGGACCGGGCGTGCGGCGCGACGGTGGTTACCGTCCGGGGCGTGTAGATGAAGCTTTCGACCATTTCGTAGAGGGGAAAGTACTTCTCGTACCGGCCGCCCTTGGTGAATTGCGGCTCAATCCTGTCGAAAAATGCGCGAAGACCCATGCGCGTTACCCCTCCTTCTCGATCTTGGTGAGGCTGTCGCGCAGGGCGAGGCCGTATTCGTATTTGGCGGGGCAGGCAAAGCCGCACAGCGCCAGGTCTTCCTCGTCCAGCTCAAGCACGCCTAGCGCCTGGGCGGTGTCGGTATCCATCACCAGCAGCGACCTCAGCAGCTGCGTGGGCAGGAAGTCCTGCGGCATCAGCTCCTCGAAGGTGCCGATGGGCACCATGGCCCGCCGGCCGCCGTTCAGGTTCGATGTCAGCGCGTACAGCTTGTGGCTCAGCGCCGAACCCAGAACCGGCTGCATGGCGTATTTCTCGGCCATCGGCCGGATCCAGCCCATCGGGATCTGCTTGTGATCTTCCTCGATCAGCGTGACCTGCCGGGCGTAGCGCCCCAGGTAGGCGGTCGGGCCTTCGCCCGCGCGCCCGCTCAGGACGGACCCGGAAATCATCCGGATCGGCGTGTCGGTGGCCAGGTCGCCGGCGCACAGATCCGGGATCGACGCGCCCGCGACCGTGCGCACCAGGCGCGGATCGCGGCACATCGGTCCGGTCAGGGCGACGATTCGCCGGCTGTCCAGCCTGCCGGTCAGCATCAGCCGGCCGATGGCGATCACGTCATGGTACCCGATCGTCCAGACCGTCTTGGCCGCCGACGGCGGTTCCAGGAAATGCATGTGCGTGCCGGCCAAGCCCGCCGGATGGGGGCCTGAAAAGCCCACCGCCTCGACTCCGGGAACGTCGGCGCCCGGAATGTCGGCGCCGATGTCTTGGCAAAGATACGTCTTGCCCTCGGTCAGCAGCGCCACCGCGGCCAGCCCGCGGGCAAAGGCCGCGCCGTCCTCGGCGATGATCAGGCTTGCGTCCGCCGACAGCGGTTCACTGTCCATCGCGGTGACGTAAATGGCGGCCGGACGGGTGTCCGGGGCGGGGATCTTGGAATAGGGCCGGGTCCGGAACGAGGTCCACAGACCGGCGGAGCAGAGACGATGTGTCACACCCTCCGGCGTGTCCCCATCGCCCGTATCCGAGAAATCGACCGGCTCGGCGGCGGTAGAATCGACATCGATTTCGACACTGACCAGCACCCGCCGGGCCCCGCGGTTGACCGCGCGGACCCGCCCGGACACCGGCGCGGTCACCAGCACTTCGGGCATGTCCTTGTCGAACAGAACCGGGGCGCCCGCCGCGATTATATCGCCTTCCTGCACGGATAGGCGGGGTTTCAGCCCGATATAGTCCTGCCCCAGGATGGCGACGGTCCGAACATCAGCCGCATTTTCGATCCTGTCACCGGGCGCGCCCAGAATCGGCACATCCAGGCCTTTTCTCAACTTGTGTTGCTGCACGTCTTCTCGTCCCGTCCATTTTCCGGCTGTCTTATGCGACACCACGCCCCGCTTTGGAAGGTGTCAGGGCACAGTCTTTGAAATGAGAGTTGATCCCGATGGCGTTCTGCCGCAGAAGCGACCTCAACAGATCGAACAAATGCACGCAGCCCAGCGGAGTAGGCCTCTTGTCGAACCCTCTTCTCCTTTCCCGTCGTAGTTTCATGGTCATGCCGCTCGCGCTCGCGGCTTGCAAGCAGGGATGGTCGGTTCTGGAATTGTCAGGGCTGACCATGGGCACCGGCTATTCCATCGCCGCCGTCGATCATTCCAACAAGATCGACAAGGCGGACCTGCAATCGGCCATCGACGTCGCGCTGGCCCGGGTCAACACGCAGATGTCCAACTGGGACAACAGCTCCGAGATCTCGCGCTTCAACGCGTCCTCGTCGGGCGACAGCATGACCGTCTCGCCGCAGCTGGCCCGCGTGATGCAGGCCGCCGCCGACGTCCACGACGCCAGCGCCGGCGCCTTCGACGTCACCGTCGGCCCGCTGATCGACCTCTGGGGATTCGGCGCCGAAGGCACCCGCAACGACATGCCCGCCGACAGCGACATCGCCGACGCGATGGCCTGCTGTGGCCAGGCGCAATCGGTGGCGCTGCGCGGCAACACGCTGCACAAGCTGAACGGCGGGGCCGAAGTCTACCTGTCCTCGATCGGCAAGGGCTACGGCATCGACGAAGTCGCGCGCACGCTGGCCAGCTTCGGGCTGAACGACTACATGGTCGACATCGGCGGCGATCTCTACACCGCCGGGCGCAACCCCGAAGGCAAGCCCTGGCAGATCGGCATCGAGACCCCGAAATCCTTCGATCGCGGCGTCCTGAAGGTTGTCGGCCTGTCCGACATGGGCATGGCCACCTCGGGCGATTATCGCAATTATTTCAACGTCGACGGCCAACGCTATTCGCACATCATCGACGCCACCACCGGCCGTCCGGTCACCCACGACACGACGTCGGTTTCGGTCATGGCGGAAAACGCGATGATGGCCGACGCCTGGGCGACCGCGCTTCTGGTTCTGGGCCGCGAAAAGGGCCTGGAAATCGCGCGCGAACACGATCTCGCGGCATTGTTCATTGATCGCGACGTCAAAGACCCCACATCTGGTTTCAAGACCACGGCGACCGAGCGATTCACCGCGCTCACCGCCTGATCCGCAACCGGCAAGGGAGCCCCAGACATGTCGACCTTCGTTCTGACCTTCGGATTGTTCGTGATCGTGATGGCGGGAATGGCGATCGGCGTGATGCTGTCGGGCCGCACGATCAAGGGCAGCTGCGGCGGTCTGAACGCCGTTGCAGGGGCCGATCACTGCCTGGTCTGCAAGAAGGAAATCGACCCCGACAGCCCCCTGCGCGAGCGTCTTGAATGCCCGCGCGCCCGGGCCATGATGGAACGGGCCGAAGCGCAATAATCCTTTTGCAATAAAGGCTTAGCGCGACACCACCGGCAAGAAGCCCAGCGTCAGCAGGGACAGCGCCGCGATCACACCATATAGCCACAGCTGCCGCCTGGGACCTTCGGTCTTCCAGACGGTCCGATAGCGGTAACCCGCGAAGCAGGCGATCACGAACAGCAGCGTTGCACTGACCGGCGAAAGCGTCAGGTCGGACAATTTCACTTCCTTTTGACGGAATTGATTTACTCGGGGGCGTTTTCCAATAGCCTCTATGGGATCAAGGGAGAGAACACCATGCCTGCTTCATATACCCCCAAGACCCGTGATTCCGCCCGCGACTCGGAAGGCCACGAAAAGACGAGCAGCCAGTCGCTCCAGACCAACCTCTCCGTCTCCCAGCTGACGGTGGGCCATGTGCTGGCCAGCAAGGGCGATGACCTTTTCTGGATCGGCCCCGAAGACACGGTCGGCAAGGCCGTCGAAGTGCTGCGCGACAAGCGTATCGGCGCGCTGCTGGTGAAGAACCCGCAGGGCGAACTGGTCGGCATCCTGTCGGAACGTGACATCGTGCGGCGCCTGGCCGACACGCCGGGCCGCACCCTTCCCCAGACCGTGGCCGAACTTATGTCGACAAAGGTCCAGACCGCGTCCCCGGGCGAAAGCCTGGTATCGGTGCTGCGCCGCATGACCGACGGACGGTTCCGCCACATGCCGGTGCTGGACGCCGGGCAGCTGGTCGGGATGATCACCATCGGCGATGCGGTCAGCTTCCGACTGCAAGCCCTTGAATACGAAGCGCTTCAGCTCAAACAGCTGATCGTGGGCTGACCCCGGCGGTCAGGACACCAGGGCAACCTCGCCCTCGCCCTCGCCCTCGGCGGCCAGTGCCTCGGGCGTGTCGAACTTCACGATGCGGCCGTGGTCCATGATGACCATTCGGTCGGCCAGTGCGCGGGCCTCGGCCTGGTCGTGGGTGACCATGACGGCGCCGACGCCGGCCTTGCGCTGCAACTCGCGGACCGATCCGCGCAGCGACACGCCCTTCAGCACCTCTGTGCCGTCGAAGGACTTGTGGATGTCGTGCACCTCGAAACTCATGTGGATGCCCTCCTTTTCGGGCCGAAGCGGCCCAGCAGGCCGCGCAGCGCCAGCGTGACCAGCGCAAGACCGGCCAGGACCGTCGCCGCGGCAAAGGCGCCGGTGGCGTTGTAATCGTTGTAAAGCAGCTCGATCTGCAGCGGCAGGGTCATGGTCTGCCCCCGAATCGCGCCCGACACGACACTGACCGCGCCGAATTCGCCCATGGCCCGCGCCATGGTCAGCACCGTGCCATAGGCCAGCCCCCACGAAATATTGGGCAAAACGATATGGCGGAATATGGCGAACCCGTTGACCCCCAGCGTCAGCGCGGCTTTCTCCTCGTCCCGGTCCTGCTCCTCGATCGCGGGCTGGATGGCGCGCACGGCAAACGGGATCGACGTGAAGATCATCGCGATCGCGATGCCCCACCAGGTACAGGCAACCTGGATCCCCGCCTTGTCCAGCAGCCCGCCGATCCACCCCGATTTGTCGTAAAGCGCCACCAGCGCGATGCCGGCCACGGCAGTCGGCAGGGCAAAGGGCAGATCCACCAGCGCATCCATGACGCCCCGCCCGGGAAACCGGTAGCGCGTCAGCACCCAGGCCAGCAGCAGCCCGAAGACCCCGTTGACCAGCGTCGCCGCCGCCGCCGCGGTGAAGGTCGCGCGCAGCGCGGTCAGCACCCGTTCCGATCCCATCACGCGCAGGTAATCGGACGGCCCCAACTGCCCCAGCTGCCACAGCAGCCCGCTGATCGGCAGCAGCACGATCAGGCACAGGAACAGGACCGTGATCCCCAGCGACAGGGAAAACCCCGGCAGGATATGCGAGGCGGTGCGTTTGAGGGCGAGCATGGGGAAGGCTTCCTCGACTGGGCTGCCCGCCGCGCCATCGCGCGGGGGCGTTTCAATTCGGGTTTCAGGTCAGGGGGGTATCAGTTGCGGAACACCTGGTCGAGCGTCCCGCCGTCCCCGAAATGGACCTCCTGCGCCTCGGCCCAGCTGCCGAAGACGTCTTCGACCGTGACCAGCCGCACTTCGGGGAACCGGTCGGCCGTGGCCTTCACGACCTCCGGATCATGCACGCGGTTGTTGAAGGACGCGATGATCTCCTGCGCCGGGGTGGAGTAAAGGAAGGTCAGGTAGGCCTCGGCCACGTCTTCGTTGCCCTGCGCCGCGGCCACCTTGCGCACCATCGCCACCGGGAATTCCGCCAGCAGCGACATCGACGGCACGACCCGGTCATAGGCGCCCTCGTCCTCGGCGGCGCGGCTGTTCTCTACCTCGGCCACGTGACGCATGTCGTCATGGGCTGGTGGAGCATGTCCGACCGGTCGCACGGGTCGAGGACATGATGCGCAAGGATGGAGTCCGCCGGCGGCAGCTCCCAAATTCTTCACAGAAGGATGTGGTGGACGAGTAGGGTAGGGGTCAGCCCGGCGGCTGATTGTCCTCGCCATTCTTCGGAAGCTGCCTGGACGGGTTCGTGGCCATATCTTTGTAGAAATTGGCCATCTCCAATGATATGGCCGCCTGAACCTTGCCCTCGAGGGCGCCTTCGAGCCTGGAGACCCGATCGCGCAGGTTCCCGATCTCCAGGTTCAGACTGTCCAGCTCGTCTTCATGCTCGCCGCTTTCCTTATCCAGGCGCTTGACGTCATTGAGCAGGTCTTGGACCTTTCGACCCACGTCCAAAATAGTCCCGAACAAACTCATGTCGTCTTAGTTCTTCCATTCCGACCGGGCGGCGGCGCGGGCCGCACGTCGAGCGGCGCGGCTTGCAAGACCTTCGGCCAATGTCTTGCGAGTCTCGTCGATCTCACGGCCGACCTGCTGCATGAACTCGTCGAGAGAGGCTTCTTCGGTCTCGGTCAGATCGCTCTCTGGGTGAGGGACAGACTTGCCCGTCGGATCGAACGCAGGCGGACCTTGATCAAACCACACATGTGGCGGCGTGCTGTGTGCCCCTCCCTGAAGGGCTACAACAACCTGAAGAGGGACATTGTAGACACCGCCGTCATGCTGAATGCAAACAAAGCCGTCGCTTGGGCTCTTGTGAAGTGAATGCTCGATGAGCAGAGAGCCCACTTGACGGTTTAGATCGACGTGCTGGATCTGTTCCAAAATCTCATGCACAGTCCGGCTGACGATCTTCTCCACGTTCTCGTTCTGCTGTTTGAACGCCATGTAGATTTCCCTTTGCTCTCCTCGTGAAGATAGCCATGCTGCGAGCATCCTGCAACGAATCTCCCAAATCCTTCACGCTTCGAGCAACAGACGCCGTGTTGAGTCTTCCTTGCCGATAAGGTCGGTTATGTAACCTGCGTCACCGGAACGGGGTCACTGGACCCCGCGCGCCACCATGTCGAACAGCCGCGTCAGCACCCGCTTGTCGGCCCGCAGGCCATCGTGTTCGTATTCGTTGGTCACCCAGGCCCGCAGGTTGGCGACCGAAGCGGCGGTGTCCATCGACAGGCCCGCATCCACGTACATGTCGTCGTGATAGACCACCGCCGCCACCGGCACGGCGTTGGCGCGCAGACGGTCCAGGTCATAGAACGGCGCGTCGAACCGGCGTCTGGCCAGCGCGTCCGCCGCCGCCCGGAACGGGCGCAGGGCACGGATCTGGTCGAACATCCAGGGGTATATCATCTCGCCCGTGAACAGCAGCGGTCGCCGGTCGGTGCCGAATTCCGGCCGCGCCTGCCGCGCCCGTTCCGCCGCCCAGTCCGACACGTTGCCGGCCTGGGCATAGATCGTCTCTTGCAGTGCGGCGAACAGCGGGTTGGTGGCGAATGCGGTGCGGCTCATGACCTCGTACAGAAACGTGTCGCTCAGCGGGCCGGTGTCGCCCGGTCCGGTCAGGGCCTCGTCGATCAGCCAGTGCACGTTCTCGTATCCCGGCGCCATGCCGAAATCCAGGCCAAGCGCCTGGACCCGTTCCACGCTCAGCCGGTCGCCGTCGGGCAGCCGGATGTCCTCGGCCGCCAGGATGTCGGCAATCCGGGCCACCCGGTCGACATCCTGCGGATAGCGCGCGTAATAGGCTTCGGTCCTGGCCTTCACCCGCGGATAGGTCCGGGCATAGACCGCGTCCGCTCCGGCCTCCAGCCCGGCCAGCCCGCCGGTGACGTAACAGGCCTCCAGCCCCTCGGGCGCCTGCGACAGGTATGTCAGCGTCAGGAACCCGCCATAGCTTTGGCCCAGGGTCGACCATGTCCGCCCGCCCAACAGCGTTTTCCGCAGGTGTTCGGCATCGCGGATGATGCTGTCGGCGCGGAAACAGGCCAGGTAATCGGCCCCCGCCTCACCATCCGCGAACGCCTGCATCCGCGCGCCCTGTATGGCCGAAGACCGCCCCGTCCCCCGCTGATCCATCAGCAGCACGCGGAACCGTTTCAGCGCGACGGGCAGCCAGCTGGGGGACCCGTCCATCGGCCGGTTCGCCTTGCCCCCCGGGCCACCCTGCAGGAACAGCAGGTACGGCAGGTCGTCGTCCTTGCGCTGCGGGTCCACGACCTCGCGCACGAACAACGTGATGGCCTCGCCCTCCGGAGCGGCCCAGTCCAGCGGAACGGGCAGCCGGTGGTCGCTCACGACCAGGCCGGGGATGGAATAGCTTTGCGTCTGCATGGGAACCTCGTGCGGGGCGGGCGTTGGCCCCTGCATAGACCGGATCGCCCCCGATGATCGAGATCCCCGATGCAACCGCGTTCCCCGGACAAAGCCTTCACCCGCCCCCCACCACACGGCCCCCGATCCCTAACGATCGGTTAATTCGCCCCTGCAAGCCCTTGATATCATTTAAGCCGTCTTCTGTCCCAGCGCAATTTTCATGTCACCTCCTGCTTGTTTCCGTCCGGCCATCGGATGCGGCCGGGACTCACCCACCGAATGGGGCCGACAAATCCGCGTGTCAGGTCGTCACAGACGTCCCTGATCTGTCTGTCGGCCCCGGCGGAGGGGTATTCTTCAAAAAAGTGCAAACGTGCACTTTGCAGATGCAGCATTCGCGCAACAGGGGATTTCGTTCGCTTTCTCAAGCACCCCGCGCTGCCTCTGCCCCGAACACCGGCCACCGTCGCTGCAATGCGGCTAGATTTTCCTGAACATGATCAGTTGACGACGATGCAATCGGGCTTCTATGCACGGCTAGGTTCCGTATCATAAACCAAGTTCAACATAGAGAACTATTGTTTGAACGGCAATACGGAGCCGACCCAAGGCCAAGGAGGACAGCCCCGGAATGAGTGGACGCGGCGCAGAACGTATCCTGCTGCTGATCGAGTGGATCGCCACCCGGGATGCACCGTTCACCTTCACCGAGGTTGTGGAGGCGTTGGCGCTTCCCAAAAGCTCGGCCCTGGCCTCGCTGCGGCTGCTGGTCGACCAGGGGTATCTTTCCCAGGGCACCGACCGCCGCTACGAATTGATCCGCCTGCCCGGCCAGCCCGATGCCGGGGGCGCGGGCCAGGGAACGCTGCGCCGGATCGCACGCGCCATCCTGCAGGACATGGTGGCCGAGGCCGGAGAAAGCGGTTTCCTCGCGGTGCTCGGCGAAGGCCAGACCGTGCGCTACCTGATCAAGCTGCTGCCTTCGCGCGAAATCCGGTATGACCGCGACGTAGACGTGCCGCGTCGGCCGCACCAGGTGTCGGCCGGCATCGCCCTGCTGACCGGGTTCGATGACGACGCGCTGGCCGCCTATGCCGCGGCCGAACACGCAGCCGGCCGCCTGACCGACACGCAGGCCCTTCTGGACAAGGTCGCGGCGGCGCGCGCAAGCGGCGCCCACGTGAACCCCAGAGGCATCGTCGAAGGCGCCGCGGGCATCTCGGCGCCGGTGCGCGACCCGCAGGGCCGGGTGATCGCCGCGCTGAACATCGCCGGTCCCGCCGACCGGCTCGCCGAACACTTCGACCACGTGACCGCCATCGTCCGCCGCGGCGCCGCCGCGCTGGAAGAAGCGATCGCCATGGGGCAGCCCACTCGCCCCCATTCGCAAGACAAGACCGGAGAACAGACCCGATGACCGCCGTTCAGACCTGGCACGAGACCGATTTCACCCCCGAGGCCACGGGCCCGATGACGGGGATCCGCGTGCTGGACCTGTCGCGGCTGGTGGCCGGGAACATGGCGTCGCTGCAACTGGCCGATTTCGGCGCCGATGTCGTCAAGGTCGAACCCCTGCCCGCCGGCGACCCGCTGCGCGCCTGGAAGCAGATGGGCCAGATGACCTTCTGGAAGACCTACGCCCGCAACAAACGGTCGATCGCGCTGGACTTCCGGGCCGAGGGCGGCGTGCCGCTGCTGCGCCGGCTGATGGCCGAGGCCGACGTGATGATCGAAAGCTTTCGCCCCGGCACGATGGAAAAGATGGGCCTGGGTCCTGACGTGCTGGCGGCCGAATTCCCCCACCTGATCCTGCTGCGCGTTTCGGGCTTCGGCCAGACCGGGCCGTATTCCCCGCGCCCCGGGTTCGGCACGCTGGTCGAAGGCATGTCCGGCTTTGCCCACCGCAACGGCGAGGCCGGGGGCGACCCGCTGCTGCCGCCCTTGGCGCTGGCCGACATGATCTCGGGGCTTTACGGGTCGAACGCGATCCTGATGGCGCTGCGGTCGCGCGAAGCGACCGGCAAGGGCCAGGTGATCGACCTGTCGCTGCTGGAATCCATGGTGTCCGTGCTGGGGCCCGAACCGCTGGACTATCGCCTGACCGGCAAGGTCAAACCGCGTGTCGGCAACGGGTCGAACACGTCCAGCCCGCGCAATGTCTACCGCAGCAAGGATGGCCATTTCATCGCCGTGTCGGCCTCGGTCCAGAACGCGGCGACGCGGCTGTTCAAGACCATCGGGCGCGACGACATGAACACCGATCCGCGCTATGCCACCAACGAGGAACGGGTGAAACGCCGCCACGAGGTCGACGCCATCGTCGGCGGCTGGATCGGCGCCCGCGACCGGGCCGACCTGCTGAAGATCTTCGCAAGCGAAGGCATCACCGCGGCGCCGCTTTTCTCGGTCGAGGATATCATCGAGGACGCGCATTTCATCGACCGCGAGGTCTTTGTCGAGATCCCCGATGACGACCTGGGATCGGTTCCCACGCACAGCCCCCTGCCCCGCCTGTCCGCCACGCCCGGCACGATCCGGCGCGCCGCGCCGGTGCTGGGCCAGGACAGCGCCGCCGTGCTGGCCGAGGCCGGGTATTCCGAAGCCGAGATCGCGGAGATGGCCACCAGCGGGTTGATCCAGCTGGCCACGGAGGATGCGGCATGAGGTTGCGGTCGCTTCTTTACGTCCCCGCCAATGCCGAACGGTTTGTCGCCAAGGCCCATGAACGGGGCGCCGATGCGGTGATCCTCGACCTGGAAGACGCCGTCGAGGAAGGATCGAAGGACGCGGCGCGCGCCGGGTTGGGCGACGTCGTTCCCCGGGTCGGCCGGGACGGAGCGCGCGTCTATGTCCGGGTGAATTCCGGCCCGCGCATGGGCGACGATGCCCGCGCCGCGCTGGCCGCCGGGGTCCATGGCATCGTTCTGCCAAAGGCCGAAAGCGCCGCGTCGGTCGATGCGCTGCTGGCCGAACTGGGCGATCTGGATGACGGCGCCGCCGATATCCTGCCCATCATCGAGGATGCAGGCGGACTGCTGGATGCGCGTGCCGTGGCGGCCCACCCCCGCGTCACCGCGATCAGCCTCGGGGCCGAGGACTTTGCCACCTCCACAGGTGGCCAGCCCTCCCCCGAGATTGTCCGCCTGCCCAAGCTGATGGTCCATTACGCCGCCAAGGCCGAGGGCAAGATATCGCTGGGCATGCTGCGATCCACCGCCGATTTCACCGACACCGACGCGCTGGTCGCCGCCGCCGAAGAAGCCGCGCGGTTCGGGTTCGACGGGGCGACCTGCATCCATCCCAAGGTGGTGGCGATCCTGAACACCGCCTTTTCGCCGTCGCCCGAGGCGCTGACCCGCGCCCGCCGCATCGTCGCCGCCGCCGAAGAGGCCGCGTCGCAAGGGACCGGCGCCTTCATGCTGGACGGCGCATTCGTCGATCTGCCGGTACTGAACCGCGCCCGGGCCGTGCTGGCCAAGGCGGGGGTGACCGAGTGAAGGCCTGCGACAGCCACCTGCACATCTACGACGCCCGGTTCACCCCGGCGCCCGCTGCGACGGTGCCGTCGGGCATGACGCTGGACGACTACCTGTCGGTGCGCGCCGCCTATGGCACCCAACGCGCGGTGCTGGTGCAGGCCAAGGTGTTTGGCACCGACAATGCCTGCCTTGTCGATGCGCTGACCCGGCTGGGCGAGGACGGGCGCGGGATTGCCGTGGTCGATCCGTCGATCACCGACGACGCGCTGGCCGACCTGCACGCAGCCGGTGTCCGGGGCCTGCGGTTTTCGCTGTGGAATGCCGCCAATGCGGTGGTGCAGCCCGACGACATTGCACGGATGGCCGCGCGGATCGCGCCGCTGGGATGGCATGTGCAGCTGCACATGCACGCCGACCAGACCGCCGCCTCGGCCGACCTGCTGACGTCCCTGCCCTGCCCCATGGTGTTCGACCACATGGGACGCCTGCCCGCCGGGTCCGTCCCCCAGGTCCATCCCGCCTTCGACCTGATCAAGGGCCTTGCCCGGGACGGGCGCGCCTGGGTGAAGCTTTCGGGCCCCTACCTGAACCGTCGCCCCGGCCAGAACGATGACCCCCGCCGCATGGCGCGGGCCTGGACCGCCGCGATCCCCGACCGGCTGGTCTGGGGCAGCGACTGGCCGCACATCACCGAACAACCCGCGCCGCCCGCGCCCGGCGCCATTGCCGCGACGCTGACCGACTGGTGCGACAACGACCCGACCCTGATCGAACGCATCGCGCGGCACACGCCCGCGCTGCTTTACGATTTTCGACCCTGACCGAAAACAGCACTCCGGAGGAGGAAACTCATGCTGAAATTCACCCGCAGAACCCTGATGGCCACGGCGGCCGCGACACTGGCACTGGCCGGCGCCGCACAGGCCGCCGACTGGCCGGGCCGCAAGATCACGCTGATCGTGCCCTATTCCGCCGGCGGGTCCGCCGACCGGGTGGCGCGCAATATCGCGCCCTTCCTGGAAAAGGAACTGGGCACCTCGATCGTCGTCGAAAACCGCCCCGGCGCGTCCAGCCAGATCGGCACGACGCAATTCCTGGCCCGCCCGGCGGACGCGAACACCATCCTGCTGAACGCGCAGCCCTATTTCAGCGCCTCGATCGCGCTGCAGGGTGCGCCCTATACCGTGGACGACCTGGAAGTCCTGAACGTGCACAACGTCGGCAACATCTCGATCACCGTGAAGGCCGACAGCCCCTATGAAACCTTCGCCGACCTCAACGACGCCATCAAGGCGAACCCGGGCGAGATTTCCATGGGCACCGTGCGCGGGGGCGCTTCGCACCTGCTGGCGCTGCTGCTGAAGGACAAGCTGGGCTGGGACAACCGCGTGGTGACCTATGACAGCGGCGCACCGGTGCGCACGGCCGTTCTGGGCGGGCAGATCAACAGTTCGACCAACGGCGCGGTGTCCGACGCGGCGATGAAGCCCGAGGTGCGGTCGCTGGCGCTGTCCACGTCCAACGGCATCTCGGCCTTCCCCGACGCGCCCTACATCAACGACGTGCTGGCCGAATATGGCGTCGAAGTGCCGGAAATCGGCGACGTGCGGTTTCTGGCCGTCAAGGCCGGCACCAAGGAAGCCTATCCCGACCGCTACCAGAAGCTGCTGGATGCCTATGAAGCGGTGATGAAGAACCCCGACTACCAGGCGATCCTGGAAGAACAGGGCGCAGCCGAAGAAACCGCGTTCCGCGGCCCCGAGGAAAGCACCGAGATCGTCAAGAACATGGACGAGCTGATGCAATCCTACAAATCGGCCTTCGGCGGCTGACCCCCCTCTCCCCGCGACCCGTCCGGGGCCGCGGGGAGAATCCGACGCTGAGGCAGGAGTGAGAGAATGGAAAAAGAAAGACGCGGCAGCGCGCTGATCGTGCCGGTGCTGATGCTGATATTCGCGGTCGCCTATGGCATCAGCAACCGCCACGTGCCGCGCGCGGACATGCATTTCGCCTGGCCGCTGACCATCGGGCTGAGCGTGCTGTCGCTGGCGCTGATCGGCTCGATCCTGATGGCGCGGCTGCCGGTTGGTCCTTCGCTGACGCCGGCGCGGCTGAGACGGCCGGTCCTGCTGTTCCTGTGCACGCTGATCCTGCTGGGTTTCGCCAACTGGGACTTCCCGCTGGCCACCGCCGCCTTCCTTCTGGTGGCGATCCCGCTGATGGGTTACCGCCGCTGGATCGTGGTTATCCCGGTGGCGATCATATTGCCCGTTCTGCTGTATCTGGGTTTCACGACGCTCGGCGTGCCCCTGGCCTCGTTCTGGCTGGAGGGCTGATCCATGGATGTCCTGATTTCCGCCATCGCGCCGCTCGCCGATATCTGGGTGATCGTCTACATGCTGCTCGGCCTGCTGGCCGGCGTGCTGTTCGGCGCGATCCCCGGGCTGAACGCGGGCATCGGCATCGCGCTGATGCTGCCCGTCACCTACACGATGGATCCGCTGACCTCTCTGGTCTTCCTGACGTCGATCTATACCGGCGGCGTCTTCGGCGGTGCGATCACCGCGATCCTGATCAACGCGCCCGGCTCGCCTTCGGCCGTGGCCACCACGCTGGATGGCTACCCGATGGCCGTGAAGGGCCAGGCGAACGAGGCCCTGGGCCTGTCGCTGGGGGCCTCGGCCACCGGTGGGCTTCTGGGGATGATCTTCCTGTGCGTGATCATCCAGCCGCTCGCCGCCTTCGCGCTGAAATTCGGGCCGGCCGAAACCTTCATGCTGGTGATCTTCGCGCTGACCTCCATCGCGTCGCTGTCCGAAAGCAGCTTCCTGAAGGGGATCGTCGCGGGGCTTTTCGGCCTTCTGCTGGGCACGATCGGGTTTTCGGCCTCGGGGTCCATGCGGTTCACCTTTGGGCAGACCTACCTGATGGACGGCATGCCGATCATTCCCGCGCTCATCGGCTTCCTTGCCCTGTCCGAGCTGTTCCTGCGGCTTGAAGAGGACGACGTCGAACTACCAAGCGCCGGGCGGCTGAACTTCCTCAAGATCGTGAAGGGCATGCTGATGGTGCCGCGCCGGTTCTGGGCGGTGCTGCGGTCGTCGGTCATCGGTATCTTCGTGGGCGCCATCCCCGGCGTCGGCGCCACGGTCGGCAGCCTGATCTCGTACGAGACCGCGCGCCGGTCCAGCCGCACGCCCGAACGGTTCGGCCGGGGTGAACCCGACGGGATCATCGCGGCGGAATCGGCCAACAACGCATCCGAAGGCGGCGCCATGGCGACCATGCTGGCGCTTGGCATTCCCGGTGGGGCGGCGACGGCGATCCTGATCGGCGCGCTGACCATCCAGGGCATCGTGCCCGGCCCGCGCCTGGTCTACGAACACCAGGACGTCATCTTCGGCCTGCTGGCCGCCGAGATGCTGGAACAGATCCTGCTGCTTGGCGTGGGTTTCGTGGTGGCGGCGGTCTTCCTGCGGGTGATCTATACGCCCTACGCGGTGCTGGTGCCCGTGGTGCTGGCGATGTGCTACATCGGCGCGTTTTCGGTCCGCAACGCCGGGTTCGACGCGACATTGCTGATCGGCTGCGGCGTGCTGGGCTGGCTGATGAAGCGCGAAGGTTACCCGGTTGTGGCCGTGGTCATCGGCCTGATGCTGGGCAAGACGGCGGATGCGGAACTGATCCGGATCTTCCAGCTGTACGGCGGCGACTTCACCGTCTTCTTCAAGAGCCCGATCTGCCTGGTGCTGATGGTCGCCACGCTGCTGAGCCTGGCCGCGCCGATCTGGTCGGCGCTCCGGAAACGGCGCACGGGCGACGACCTGGACCTGCATGGCGACACCGGGGCCTGATTGCCCCGACCCGTGACGATCGGATGGGCCGCCCATTGGGCGGCCCTTTCCTGTGCCTGAAACCTGTGCAGACTTCGCCCCTGTGCCCGCAACGGCAAACCGGCCGATCCCGGGCCGCAACCGCCAGGAATGCTTGACTTTGGGGACCTGGTTTCACGATACGGAACCAACCGCGGCAAATTTTTTCCCCCATCTCTGACAGCATATATTGACACCCGCGCGTCATCGGCATCTATATGTAGATGCTTTGGTGCCTACGCTTCATATCGTGGGCTAAGAGGGAAACCGGTGCGGCCCGCATGGCCAAGGCCGGCGCTGCCCCCGCAACTGTAAGCGGCAAGCGAAGCTGACATGCCACGGGTCCACCGGACCGGGAAGGCCAGCCAAGCGTCACGCCGCAAGCCAGGAAACCTGCCAGGGCAAGACATCGACGACCGTCGGCGGAGGGCCGGAGGATACGCGACCGGACCGGTTGGCCGACAGGCTGCCGCCGGTATCGTTTCCCCTGCCGGATGCCACGACAAAGGGGACAGGGCAATGACCATCACCGTCTATTCCAAACCGGCCTGCGTGCAATGCACGGCCACCACGCGGGCACTTGAGGCGCGGGGCATCGATTACCAGGTGATCGACCTGACCCAGGACGATGACGCGATGACCCGCGTGACCGAGCTTGGCTATCGCCAGGCCCCCGTCGTGATCGCCGGCGAAGACCACTGGGCCGGCTTCCGCCCCGACCTGATCGGCCGCCTGGCCTGAAAGTGATGGGCGGGCTGGTCTATTATTCCTCGCGGTCGGGGAACACGGCGCGGTTCGTGCAGGCGCTTGGCCTGCCCGCCGACCGGATCCCGATCGACGAGAATGACCCGATGCCTGCCCCCGCGGATCCCTTCGTGCTGATCAGCCCGACCTTTGCCGATGGCCAGGGGCGCGGCGCGGTGCCGAAACAGGTGATCCGTTTTCTGAATGACCCCACCCGGCGCGGCCTGCTGCGCGGGGTGGTCGCCGGCGGCAACCGCAATTTCGGCGCAACCTACGGGATGGCGGGCGAGGTGATCGCCCGCAAATGCGACGTGCCCCTGCTGTACCGGTTCGAACTGGCCGGCACGGAAACCGACATTACCCGCCTGCGCGCGGGGCTGCAGACGTTCTGGAGGACGCAATGCTTGACCACGGCCTGAAGGACGACGCCAAGACGTCGGGGCTCGACTACCACGCGCTGAACGCGATGCTGAACCTCTACGACGATCAGGGGCGCATCCGGTTCGACGCCGACCGCATGGCCGCGCGGCAGTATTTCCTGCAGCATGTGAACCAGAACACGGTCTTCTTCCATTCGCTGGACGAAAAGCTGGGCTACCTGGTCGAAGAAGGATACTATGAAAGCGAGGTGCTGGAGCAGTATTCCAAGGACTTCCTGCGCAAGATCTGGGACACGGCATTTGCCCGCAAGTTCCGGTTTCCGACCTTCCTGGGCGCCTTCAAGTACTATACCTCCTACACGCTCAAGACCCGCGACGGGCAGCGTTACCTGGAACGCTACGAGGACCGCGTCGTCATGGTCTCGCTCGCGCTGGCGCGCGGGGACGAGGCACAGGCGATGGCCTACATGGAAGAGATCATCGCAGGCCGCTTCCAGCCCGCCACGCCGACCTTCCTGAACGCCGGCAAAGCGTCGCGCGGAGAGCTGATTTCCTGTTTCCTGCTGCGGCTGGAAGACAACATGGAAAGCATTGGGCGGGGCATCAATTCGGCCCTGCAGCTGTCCAAGCGTGGCGGCGGCGTGGCCCTGATGCTGACCAACATCCGCGAGCACGGCGCGCCGATCAAGGGGATCGAAAACCAGTCATCGGGCGTGATCCCGGTGATGAAACTGCTTGAAGACAGCTTCAGCTACGCCAACCAGCTGGGCGCGCGGCAGGGGGCCGGGGCGGTGTACCTGAACGCCCACCACCCGGATATCCTGCGGTTCCTCGACACCAAGCGCGAGAACGCGGACGAGAAGATCCGCATCAAGACGCTGAGCCTTGGCGTGGTGATCCCCGACGTGACCTTTGAACTGGCGAAGAACAACGAGGACATGTACCTGTTCTCGCCCCATGACGTCGAAAAGGTCTATGGCGTGCCGTTCTCGGACATCGCCGTGACCGAGAAGTACGACGAGATGGTCGACGACAAGCGGATCCGGAAAAAGAAAATCAACGCGCGGGCGTTCTTTCAGACCCTGGCCGAGATCCAGTTTGAATCGGGCTATCCCTACATCATGTTCGAAGACACGGTGAACCGCGCCAACCCGATCGCGGGCCGCATCGCCATGTCGAACCTGTGCTCGGAAATCCTGCAGGTGAACGAGGCGTCGGAATTCAACGAGGACCTCAGCTACAGCCGCATGGGCACGGACATCTCGTGCAATCTCGGTTCGCTGAACATCGCGGCGACGATGGACGGGCCGGATTTCGGCGCGACGGTGGAAACCGCCCTGCGCGCGCTGACCGCCGTGTCGGAAATGTCGGCCATCGACAGCGTGCCGTCGATCCGGCGCGGCAATGACGAGGCGCATGCCGTGGGGCTGGGCCAGATGAACCTGCACGGGTTCCTGGCGCGGGAACGGATCCATTACGGATCGCCCGAAGGCATCGATTTCACCCGCGCCTATTTCGCCGCCGTGGCGTTTCACGCACTGCGCGCCTCGAACGCGCTGGCGGCTGAAAAAGGACAGACGTTCAAGGGATTCGAAGCTTCGGCCTATGCCGATGGCAGCTTCTTCGACAAGTACACGACCCGCGACTGGCTGCCCGAGACCGAAACCGTCACCGCCCTGTTCGACCGGTTCGCCATCACCCTGCCCACCCGCGACGATTGGGCGGGCCTGCGCGACGCGGTGATGAAGGACGGGCTGTACAACCGCAACCTTCAGGCGGTGCCGCCGACCGGGTCGATCAGCTACATCAACAACTCGACCTCCTCGATCCACCCGATCGTGTCCAAGGTCGAGATCCGCAAGGAAGGCAAGATTGGCCGGGTCTATTACCCCGCGCCCTTCATGACCAACGACAACCTCGAATATTACCGCGACGCCTATGAAATCGGCCCCGAGGCGATCATCGACACCTATGCCGCCGCCACGGAACACGTGGACCAGGGCCTGTCCCTGACGCTGTTCTTCCCGGCCGAAGCGACGACGCGGGACATCAACCGCGCCCAGATCCACGCGTGGAAATCGGGCATCAAGACCATCTATTACGTGCGCCTGCGCCAGACGGCCCTGGAAGGGACCGAAGTGCAGGGTTGCGTGTCCTGCACGCTGTGACATTGCCGGTGCGCGGAAACCGCACACCCTACACCCATCCGTAGGGTGCGCGGTTTCCGCGCACCGTTCGCCCAAGGATCCGACATGAAAGATACCGCTCCGCGTGCTGTCCCCCGCGCGATCAACTGGAACCGCCTGCAGGACGACAAGGACCTCGAGGTCTGGAACCGCCTGACCGTCAACTTCTGGCTGCCCGAGAAGGTGCCGCTGTCCAACGACGTGCAAAGCTGGGCCACCCTGCGCCCCGAGGAACAGGAGCTGACGATCCGCGTCTTCACCGGCCTCACGCTGCTGGACACGATCCAGAACAGCGTCGGCGCCCCTGCCCTGCTGGGCGACGCCCAGACCCCGCATGAAGAGGCCGTGCTGACCAACGTCGCCTTCATGGAAGCCGTCCACGCGCGCAGCTATTCGTCGATCTTCTCGACGCTGTGTTCCACGCGCGAAGTCGACGAGGCCTTTCGCTGGTCCGAGGAAAATCCGCATCTGCAGGCCAAGGCCCGGCTGGTGCTGAACGAATACGACGTCACGGCCGACCCGCAAAAGCGCAAGATCGCGTCCGTCTTCCTGGAAAGTTTCCTGTTCTATTCGGGCTTCTACCTGCCGATGTACTGGTCCAGCCGCGCCAAGCTGACCAACACCGCCGACCTGATCCGCCTGATCATCCGCGACGAGGCCATCCACGGCTATTACATCGGCTACAAGTTCCAGCGCGCCTGCGAGACGCTGCCCGAAGCCGAGCGCGCCGCGCTGAAGGATTTCGCCTTTGCGCTGATGTTCGACCTTTACGACATCGAGGCACGCTATACCGAGGAGCTGTACGACGGCATCGGGCTGAGCGAGGACGTGAAGGCGTTCCTGCATTACAACGCCAACAAGGCGCTGCAGAACCTCGGCTACGAGGCGCTGTTCCCCGCGTCGGCCTGCGAGGTGAACCCCGCGATCCTTGCCGCGCTGTCGTCGGACAGCGAGAACCACGACTTCTTCTCGGGCTCGGGGTCGTCCTACGTGATCGGCAAGGCCGTCGCGACCGAAGACGAAGACTGGGATTTCTGATCGCATTCCCCCAAGTCCCGGCAGGCCCGCCAACCGGCGGGCCTTTTGCGTTTGCGCCCCCCCACGCGGTTAAGCTGCAAGACGGCCGGCCGATCAGGGGCCGAGGCTTGACGCCTATCCCCCCCCGGGGGGATAGTCTGGGGTATGACCCACGACAGCCATCCCAAGATCGTCAAGCGGCTGAAGCGCACCGAAGGGCATTTGCGCAAGGTGATCGACATGATCGAGACCGGCCGCCCCTGCGTGGACATCGCACAGCAGCTTTACGCCGTCGAACGCGCCATCCAGACCGCCAAGTCGGCGCTGATCCACGACCACGTCGAACATTGTTTGACCGAAGCCGCCGAAGAACCCGAAGGCCGGGCCCGACAACTGGCGGAGTTCAAGGAAATCACCCGTTATCTTTAGGGGGTACGCCACATGGACCTGACCGGCATGATCGAGGCGGGCGGCACCAATCCGGTGCTTCTGTTCGTCTTCGCGCTGGCGCTTGGCGCGCTGCACGGGCTTGAGCCGGGACATTCCAAGACGATGATGGCGGCCTATATCATCGCCATCCATGGAACGGTGAAACAGGCGGTCCTGCTGGGCGTCTCGGCTGCGCTGTCGCATTCGATCATCGTCTGGGTGCTGGCCATCGCCGCCCTGACCTGGGGCAACGAACTGATCGGGGAAAGGATGGAGCCCTGGTTCATGATGCTGTCGGGCCTGATGGTGCTGGGCATCGCCGCGTGGATGTTGCGCGGGGTGCTGCGCAACAGGGCCCACGAGGCGGCGCATCGGGCGGGCCATGATCATGGGCACGCCCACCCCCACACCCATTCAAACGATCATCGTCACGCCCACGGGACCGCCCACGGGCATCCCCGTGATCATTCACACGACCAACATGCCCGTCACACCCATGACCATCACACCCCTGAAACGGCCCACATGGATGCCCATGCCCGCGCCCATGCGGACGACATCCGCGCCCGGCTTGCAGCGGGGCGCACGGGCACCTGGCAGACCGTCCTCTTCGGGCTGTCGGGCGGGCTGATCCCCTGTCCGGCGGCGATCACGGTGTTCATCCTGTGCCTGCACCTGGGCCGCATGGCGCTGGGGATCACCCTGGTCAGCGCCTTTTCCATCGGCCTTGCCGCCACCCTGGTGGCCGTCGGCATCGTCGCCGCATTGGGGATCAAGGCGATCTCGGCCCGGACGGGCCGGTTCGACGCGGTGATGGCCGCCGCGCCCTGGCTCTCGGCCGCACTGATCGCGCTGGTTGGCCTGCTGATCCTCTTCTCCGGCGCCAGCCACCTGGTCCAGCATCCGTAACGCAAGCGGCCGACGGTCAGAACAACCGTCGGCCGCAAAATCCTGTTCGCCGGGCCGCATCATCGGCCGGGCAGATACCACGCGATCATTCGTCTCCGGGGATGATCCGCACGCCGCCCTTGGCCGCCGAGGACGTCAGCATCGCATAGGCCTTCAACGCCTTGGACACCCGCCGCTTGCGCGGCGCCGCCGGACCCCAGGGCGTCGCGCCCTTGGCGTCGCGGCGCATGGCCAGTGTGGCGTCGTCCACCTTCAGGTTGATGGACCGGCCGGGGATGTCGATCTCGATCGTGTCGCCGGTTTCGACCAGGCCGATCAGCCCGCCCTCTTCCGCTTCGGGACTGACATGGCCGATCGACAGGCCCGAGGTGCCGCCCGAGAACCGCCCGTCGGTCAGCAGCGCGCATTTGGCGCCCAGGCCCTTCGATTTCAGGTAGGACGTCGGGTACAGCATTTCCTGCATGCCCGGACCGCCGCGCGGGCCTTCGTAGCGGATGACCACCACGTCGCCGGCCTTGACCTTGCCCGTCAGGATCCCGCTGACCGCGTCATCCTGGCTTTCGAAGACGACGGCAGGACCGGTGAATTTCAGGATGGAATCATCCACGCCAGCAGTCTTCACGATACAGCCATCCAGCGCGATGTTGCCCGACAGAACCGCCAGCCCGCCATCCTTGGAAAACGCATGTTCCATGTTGCGGATCACGCCGGTTTCACGGTCGCGGTCCAGTTCCTTGTACCGGTTCTGCGTCGAAAACGCCTGCGTGGTGCGCACGCCGCCGGGGGCGGCGCGGAAGAACTTGTCGACCGCCGGGCTGTTGGTGGTCATCACGTCCCATTCGGTGATCGCCTGGCCCAGCGTTTCGGAATGGACGGTGGGGACGTCGCGGTGCAAAAGCCCGCCCCGGTCGAGTTCGGCCAGGATGCCCATGATGCCCCCGGCGCGGTGGACGTCCTCCATGTGCACGTCGGCCTTCGCGGGCGCGACCTTGGCCAGGCACGGCACCTTGCGGCTAAGCCGGTCCATGTCCTCCATGGTGAAATCGACCTCGCCTTCGTGCGCCATGGCCAGCACGTGCAGCACGGTGTTGGTCGATCCGCCCATGGCGATATCCAGGCACATGGCGTTCTCGAAGGCCTCGAACGTCGCGATCTCGCGCGGGGTGCAGCCGGGCTTGCCCTCTTCGTAATGGGCCTTGGTGATTTCCACGATGCGGCGGCCGGCTTCGAGGAACAGCGCCTCGCGGTCGGCATGGGTGGCCAGCATCGACCCGTTGCCCGGCAGCGCCAGGCCAAGCGCCTCGGCCAGGCAGTTCATCGAATTGGCCGTGAACATCCCCGAACACGATCCGCAGGTCGGACAGGCGTTGGCTTCGAATTCGGCGACCTGGGCGTCGGTGTAGCTGTCGTCGGCGGCGGCGACCATGGCGTCGACCAGGTCGACGGCCTTTTCCAGGTCGTTGATGGTGACCTTGCCGGCCTCCATCGGGCCGCCCGAGACGAAGATCGCCGGGATGTTCAGCCGCATGGCGGCCATCAGCATGCCGGGGGTGATCTTGTCGCAATTCGAGATGCAGATCATCGCGTCGGCGCAGTGCGCGTTGACCATGTATTCGACCGAATCCGCGATCAATTCGCGCGAGGGCAGCGAATACAGCATCCCGTCATGGCCCATCGCGATCCCGTCATCGACGGCGATGGTGTTGAATTCCTTGGCGACCCCGCCGGCCAGCTGGATCTCGGCGGCGACCATCTGGCCCAGGTCCTTCAGGTGCACGTGGCCCGGCACGAACTGGGTGAAGGAATTGACCACCGCGATGATCGGCTTGCCGAAGTCACTGTCGGTCATGCCCGTGGCCCGCCAAAGGCCGCGGGCCCCTGCCATGTTGCGACCATGGGTGGATTGGCGAGAACGGTACGGTTTCATGGCTTGATCTGCTTTCCCGATGTTGCGTGGACCTCGGCACGGGCCGGATGACCCGTCGGGTACTATCCTTCAATTTCCCCACTTGCAAACGGCAGAAACGATCCCCCGCGCGACGCGGGTGGAAATTATCGCGACAATCCTCGTCAGCCTCGCCCTCAGCGCGCCGCCGCGATCGCCTCGGCCATGATCCCGATCCCCTGGTCGATCTCGTCCTCGGTGGCCGTCAGCGGCGGCGCGATGCGAAACACCGCGCCCATCGCCGGCAGGGCGACGATGTTCATGCTGAGCCCGCGCGCCATGGCTTCGGCCGCGATCCGGTCGCCCATCGCGATGTCCGGCACCTTGCCGGCGCGGTCCGTCACGATCTCCATCCCCAGCAAAAGCCCCCTGCCCCGCACGTCGCCCACGCAGTCGAACCGCTGTTTCAGCCCTTCCAACCCCGATTGCAGCCGCGCGCCAAGGGTCCGCGCCCGGCCCATCAGGCCTTCGCGTTCGATGATGTCCAGGACCGTCAGCCCGACGGCCGCCGGCAGGGGATCGGACACGTGCGTGGTGAGGAAGACAAAGCCCTTCTCGTGCGCCGTCTCCTCGATCTTGCGGCTGGTCATCACGGCGGCCAGCGGCAGGCCGGCGCCCAGTGTCTTGGACAGGGTCAGGATATCGGGCACCACCCCGTCGCGCTGAAAGGCGAACATGTCGCCGGTGCGCCCCATGCCGGTCTGCGCCTCGTCGAGGATCAGCAGCATACCGCGCTCCTCGCACTTGCGCTTCAGCGCGGCAAGGTAGCCTTGGGGCAAGTCGATGATGCCGCCGGAGGACAGGATCGGTTCGGCGATGAAGGCGGCAAGGCTGCCGGTGGACTGGCTGTCGACCAGCGCAAAGGCATCGTCCAGTTCGGTCTGCCAGTCCAGGCTGCCGTCGGCATGGGTAAAGCGCGGGCGATAGGCGTGGGGCGCGGGGATGGCGATGTTGCCGATGGCGGCGGGGCCGGCGCCCTTGCGCGCCGCGCTGTAGGTCGCGGCGGCCGCCGCGCCCGTCATGCCGTGCCAGCTTCGGGAAAAGGCCACGATCTCGTGCTTGCCGGTCACCACCTTGGCCAGCCGGATCGCCGCTTCGTTCGATTCGCCGCCCGTGGACAGCAGCAGGGTCTTTTCCAGCCCCGGCACCATGCCGCCCAGCCGGGTGCACAGGTCGACCACCGGGCGCGACAGCATCCCGCTGAACAGGTGGTCCAGCCGCCCGATCTGCGCCTGCACGGTCTTCACGATCTCGGGGTGGGAATGGCCCAGAACGGCGCTCATCTGCCCCGAGGTGAAATCGAGGATGCGCTGCCCGTCTTCGGTGAAGACATAACTGCCGCTGGCACGGTCGATGATCTTGCGTTCGAACGTTGGGCCGTAGCGCATCACGTGGTCGTCCACGTTTGCCCAGAAATCGTCCGACGGCACGATGGCCTGGTCCTGTCGTGTCATGGCGGTGCTCTCCGTCCAAAGGGGGTCCGGCGGCAAGGCTAGATCCTGCGCAGGGATTAAGGAAATTGATTTTCCGCAATCCAGAAGTGAGAATGTTTCATACCCCCCAAAAGGCCGGCCCATGATCAACCTCGATATCTCGCTTCTGCGCAGTTTCCTGACCATTGCCCGCACCGGGTCGATCCGGGCCGCCGCGGACCGGGTTGGGCGCACCCAATCCGCCGTCAGCCTGCAGCTGAAGCGGCTTGAGGACATCACCGGAGAGCAGCTGTTTCACCGCACCGGGTCCGGTGTCACGCTGACGATTTCGGGCGAACGGTTCATGGTGGGCGCCGAACGCATCCTGTCGGCCCATGACGAGACGCTGGCCCAGATCCGGTCCCAGGGGCTGCGCGGTGCGATCTCCTTCGGCTGTCCCGAGGATTACCTGACCGCCTTCTTCCCCGACCTGCTGCGCCGCTATGGCCAGGACAACCCCGACGTCGAGATCGAGATCATCTGCGCCCCCACGATCGAGCTGCGCCCGATGCTTCAACAGCGGCGCATCGACCTTGCGCTGGTTTCGGTTCCGGGCACCGATCCGACGGACACGTTCATCCGGCGCGAGCCGCTGGTCTGGATCGCAAGCTCGGCCTCTCCGGATCTGCTAACCGCGCCGGTCCTGCCGCTGGCGCTGGCCGCGCCGAAGACGGTCGATCACCGGCTGGCCTGCCAGGTGCTGGATGCCGCCGCACGGCCCTATCGGATCGCCCATGCCAGCAACGGGCTGGCCGGCCTGCTGGCCATCGCGCGGTCGGGCCAGGCGATCAGCGTGGCGACCCGGGCGGCGCTGCCCGACGACTTGTACATGATCGAAGACGGCCTGCCCGCCCTGCCCGAGATCGGCATCACGCTGGCCTACGCCACCACCCGCCCCGCGCCACCGGCCCGCGATTTCGGTGACTTCATCCTGGACCATCTGCGCCGTGTCGCACCACCGGCCAACGCCGGCCCCCAGGACGGCGCGGCGTGATCCGGCCTGTCCGGGACGGTTGGCCTTACCCCCGCATCGCAGAAGGCGGCACGGGCGGGTGGCGATTGTCGCCGCGGCGGTTTCTTGTGTCGTATCTGGCCAATACCGCCGCCGCATCGCGCCGCGATCTGCGTCCGATAATGTATCTGTTTCCCGTGGGAACCGCTTGGCCGCATCAGCGCGAATGCTCGGTTCCATAAGCAAGAGTGTGTCGGGCAAAGGCCCCTTGTGCAAGGACCGTACGTGCGTCATGCCCGTTTCAGGTTTGCGACCGACACCTGACAAGACATCTTTGTGCCGACCTTGCAGTTCGCTTGCGTCCGGGTGCGATGGGGTGGGCGCCAAACACGCGCCGCCTGCCCTTCCTCGCTCTGCACTCCCTGCCCGCGCCATCCGGTCCCGACAACGAAGAAGCCCCGCCAAATCTGGCGGGGCTTTGGATCGTTCAGCAAGTAACCCACGGGTTACCGGTAATTCGGTGGCGACGCCAAGGTGGGTAACCCGTGGGTTACTCCTCGGCCAGGACCGCTTCGAAAGCCTCGATCGCGCGCTGCAACCGCGCCCGGTTGACCGAGGAGAAATCGACATCCGAAAGGATCCGGCATTCGCCCTTGCGGGCGGTGACCTTCGCCTTGCCGACGTGGAATTCGTACTTCACGCTCTTCTCGCGGACCGGCTTTTCCGCCGCAGGGTTGACCGGCGCATCCAGGAACCGCCGCAGCACATTGCCCTGCTCTTCCGCGGACCGCACCGCGCCCAGATCCGACAGAAGCCCCGGCAACGTCTCCGGCGCGGACTGCAGACGCCGCGCGACATCGACGCCCAGGTTGCGCGACACGGCCTTTGGGAAGACCAGCGCATCGCCCAGTTCCTCCAGCAGGAACACGAAGCTGCGGATGTAGCTGCGCTTCATCTTGTGCAGCGAGGCGTAGATCCGGTTGACCAGTTCGCTGGCCTCGTGGTCCCCTTCCTGTGCGGCGATGATCGCCACCTGCGCCATCTCGGCAAAGGACAGATCCTCGCGGATCACGTTCTCTTCCACCATGTCGATATACAGGTCGATCCGGCTGCCCCCGTCCTCGGCCACGCGCGCCACCGCTTCGGCAAACCGGTCGTCGCCGGTTTCGTCGAACAGCTGGCGCAGCGCCGTCAGGCGGCGCCAACCTTTCTTCAGCTGGTAGACGCCGTCGACCGAAAACACCTCGATCGGTTCCTTCTGACCCCGTTCGCGGATCGAGGTCTTGAGTTCCTCCATCTCGTCCGAGGTCGCCACGTCGTCCAGGTTCAGACGGTCGCGCGGCAGGGCATCGGTGCGGATCGTGTCCAGCCGCAGCGACACCAGAACCCGGCCTTCGTCCTGCGCGATGCGCCAGGCCTTGGCGTCGGCCGCGTTCTGGCGGCGCTGCTCGACCAGGCCCTCGGTGCTTTCGCTCAGGCTGCTGGCGGCCTCGCGCACGGCGGCGCCCATGGGGCCGACCTCGCGCCGGCGGGGCTTCGGGGCGGGCGGATCTTCAAGAGGGCCGAAACCGAACTTGTTCCTGCTCATGCCTCAACCTCCGCCTTCTGGCCGCGCCGTTCCCATGCGCCCAGCACGACCTCCTTGAACTCGTCATAGGCCGCATCGAAACTTTGCCGCGCGCGCTTCCATGTCTCGCGTGTCATCTGGCGGTAGTCCTGTTCATAAACCGACATCTGGAACCGGCCCGATTGTTCGACCGCGCGCGTCATCTCGATCGCGTTGCGGCAGACATCGGCGCCGAAGACATTGCGGAACGCCTCCATCATGGCGACGTGCAGGGGGTTGGACGCCTCGAACCGGGTCATCAGCATGCGCACGTCGTCGAACTGCTTGGGCAGGCGGATGCCGGCGTCCTGGGCGATCTTTTCGAACCCGTCCGAGATGTCTTCCAGCGCATCGCCAAGCTGCCCCAGAAAGCTGGTGGTGCTGTCGTATTCCCAGTAGCCGGGGCCCGAAGGGATGTAGAGGATATCGGCCGCGAAGGCCGCGTTCAGCGATTGATAGCCAATGGCCGGCGGGCAGTCGAAGAGGATCAGGTCGTACTGGTCGTCGGGAAGTTCATCCAGGTAGCGGGCGACGCAACCGAAAAAGCTCCAGGCCTTGTGCATCGACCGGTATTGCGCGCTGGCGAATTCGACGAAGGCGGCGTTGGCGCAAGACGGGATGATGTCGATCGTCGGCCAGGATGTCTTTTGGATGAAATCCTGCACCCGTTGGGCGCCGATGGATTGCACGTCCTCCGGCAGTTCGTCCGCGGCGGGGTAGGGGCAATCGTCGGGATGATCGTAGGCGGCCGCGATCCGGTCCGCCTCGCGGCAAAGATCGCGGCACATGATGCCCCAGACGGTGTTCCATTCCTTGACCTCGACCAGGCCCATGGAATGGGTCATCGTCGCCTGCGGGTCGAAGTCGACGACCAGCACGCGGTAGCCGTCCAGCGCGGCGGCGTTGGCCAGGTGCTGGGCCACGACGGTCTTGCCGACGCCGCCCTTGAAGTTCGACACCGCCACCCGCATCGCGCGCCCCGCCGGACGCCTGGGCAGAAGCGTCTTGCCCCGGAACCGGACCCGGCGGCGCAGCTCGTTGATTTCCGCCAGCGAGAACCACCGCTGGCGGCCGTCGTCTTCCGTCGCCCCTTGCGGCAGCGATGGATCATCTGCCAGTTTCTTGCGAAGCGTGTCCGCGGGGACGTCGAACATGAACTGGCTGATTTCCCAGATCGAGAATGGCCTGAGTATCTTTTCCTCGGCCGGAGAGAACGTCGCCTTTCGGACCGCCGCCTGCTGGGCGAGGCTGCGTTCGTTCATGGACTGCAAATCTGAATGATCTCGCATGACCCTGCTCTTGTTATCTGCTACTGTTGGCTCAATAACGCGATCTGGTGAAAATTCAAAACTTGAAAAGCAAAATCTCCTCATTTTCCGCACCGATCTGGTAAATACGGGATAAGCGCAGGGTCCGGGCAACAGTTTTGGTGACACTTGCCGGCAATTGGCACAGATTAAGGTGACACGGCAGCCCCGATAGGGTGACAACAGAGTGTCCTGCTATACCATTAAACCAAAGATTTCCTGTTTTCAGGGAAATCGGGCCTGACTCCCGTCCTTAGCGCGCTGTTGACAAAATACGGGATTAATAGACACTCCAAGTCGGAACGGGAATCGGGCGGCAGATCCGGTCCCGGAGGCAAAGAGCGACTGTG
>CP031595.1:0-3628 GCA_003217735.2 Marinibacterium anthonyi
ATGTCGTCTATGGAGCACCCGGTCTTTTCGCTCTCGACCAAGCCGGATATGCGACCGCGCCGGTACGAGCGAAGCGGCAACTGGATCGAGATTTCGCCGTCGCGCTATGGGCTTGCCACGGTTCACGACCGGGATGTCCTGATCTACTGCATCAGCCAGTGCATGGCGGCGCTGAACGAGGGCCGTAAGGTTCACCGTTCGATGCGGTTCAAAGCCTATGATCTGCTGGTGGCGACCAACCGCCAGACCTCGGGCCGGGGCTATGAGCTGCTGAAGGATGCGCTGCGGCGGCTTCAGGGGACCCAGATCGAGACCAATCTGCGCCAGGGCGGCAAGGAGTATTTCAGGGTTTTCGGGCTGATCGAGTCCGCTGAGATCGTCCGGGAGACGCGCGACGGGCGGATGCTCGATGTGGAAATCACCCTCTCCGACTGGGTATGGGACGCGATTGAGAACAACAATGTGCTGACCATGTCCCGGCAGTATTTTCAGCTCCGGAAGCCGCTTGAGCGGCGGCTTTACGAGCTGGCGCGCAAGCATTGCGGGATGCAGTCGGAATGGAAGATCGGTCTCGATACCCTGCGTGAGAAGTGTGGGTCGGGATCGACGGACAAGGAGTTTCGTCGGCTGATCGGCAAGATCATCGAGGACGACGAACGCCACGAACACATGCCGGATTATACGTTTTCGGTCGAAGGCGACAACGTCGTGGTCCGGCGCAAGCGTCTGGTCGATGAGCAGGTACCGCTTCCGATGCTGGCCACGTCCTTCCATATCCAGCCGGATACCTACGATGCGGCAAGACGAGCCGCCCCCGGATGGGATGTGCATCACCTGGAAACCGAGTGGCGGACATGGGTCGCGGACAAGGGGATCGCGGTCAAGGATGCCGACCGGCATTTCCTCAGCTTCTGCAAGAAGCGCGGCCCGTACCGCTAGCTTTCGCCCCGGCTCGCCGGAGCGATCTCCGGCTTGTTGTAGGCGGCGAAAAGCAGGTTGAGGCCTTCGGCCAGCATGTCCTCCATGGTCCGCCCCTGCTCTGCGGCCAGCAGCTTAAGCTGATACCGTACCTGAGGCGGGTAGTGACCGGTGACGGCCTTGGTCCCTGCCCTGCTCGGCTGGCTGGCCGATTTCGCGGCCGACGGCGTTGGTTCGGTCGGTTGTGTTGCGGGCTCAGCGCGCGGCGCAACGGCGGTAGCGACAGCTGTGCCTCGGGTGCTGCCTCCGGCTTCGCGCATGGCGTCGGCGATGGAGGGGCGCTTAGACATGGACCGCTCTCCCGGCTTCTGCGTCAGACAAGCCAAGAAGTATACTTACATACTTATATACTTCCGAAATCTCGCTGGCGGCTTTGCTGCGGGGATCGATCTCGATAGCGCCTGCGCCTTGCGCATAGGCATCCTGGAAGGTGATGCGGTCACCGATGGTGGCCGGGCAGACCGGCATACCCTGCTGTTCGAGCCATTGGGCTGTTTCGGTATGGCGATTGCCGAACGGTTTGACGCGGGTCAGCACGGCGGCCCGCTGTTTGTCACCCGCGAGGTTGATGAGGTCGGTCGTGGCCCGGATGGTCTTCAGGTCGATCACCGACGGTTGCAGGGGTACCAGAACCAGGTCGGCAACCCGAGCACCTGCGAGGGCTGCCTGTTCGGTACGTCCGGCGGTGTCGATCAGCAGCAGGTCCACGCCCATGTCGCGGGCGCGGGTTACCACGGTATCGATGCGGGCGGGCTGGGCGTCGATGACGACCGGGGCTTCCTGTTGGCGGATGTCGCTCCATTCGCAGGCGCTCACCTGCGGATCGAGATCGATGATGGCAACGGTCAGACCGGCCGCGATAGCTTCGGTGGCGAGCGAGATGGCAAGGGTGGTTTTGCCGGTGCCGCCTTTCTGGCAGATGAGGGCGATTGTCTTCATGCCGACTTGTCTCCTTGTCGGATAGACGAAAAGTATACTTTTAATCTTGTAGAGAAGATGTGCGCGCGGCTCAAGCCAACCTGGACCAAAGGCCTGGATTCCCGAGGATTTGCGGCACAAACCACACATCGGCTCGGCGTCCGAAGGACCGCCCGATATCGTTTCAAATGAAAATAATTTGGCAATTAAGGCGAAATTGTGGCAATTATATATCAAATACCCGATATTCGGGCGGCCCAGGCCACTCCCAGACGACGAACAGGAGGATGCTATGGTGCGACGTGTTCACATTCATGTCGATGTCAACGAGGAGCAGGCGCTCCAGATCAAACAGGCAGCGCGCCGGGTTCATATGCGCCCGTCGCAGTATGTGCTGGATCGGGCCTTGCGGGTTGCCGATCATGAGTTGCAGCTGGTGGCAGAAGCCCAGGCGGCTCCACCGCCTGAGGACATTGACCGGGACTGTGTCGTCGAAGCCGGACCGGCAGAGCTGACAAGCGATACTGTCCTGAAGCGGCTGTCCGAGCGACGCAAGCGTCAGCGGTCACAGGAGTATGAGCCCGTTCCTTAAGTTCCGGCAATCGCCATGCGATGCCGGTTGCGCGGCCGAAACCTCAGGGTTTCGGCCGCGAGATTTTTTAGGCTGGATATCGGAGACAGGAAAAGTCGCCTTGATAACAAGTATACTTGCTATCAAGGCGACACCTGAGAGCATCAGTCGATGCAGGGCAGGGCGGTCGATCAGGCGGCGCGTTCCTGCCGCTGTTCCGCGTCGCTGTCGTTGGCGGTCTCATCTTCGGCCCGTCCGGTCAGGCGGTTGAGGTAGTCCACGGCGCGCTGCGCATGGGCGGCGGCCTGAAAGATCGCCCGCTTGTCCTCTTTCAGCACCTTAAGCCATGAGGCCAGATAGGCGGCATGATCCTCGCGGGGTTCCAGATACAGCCCCAGCTCGGCGGCGAGGAAGGCGGAACCCAGCTCGGCAATATATCCTGACAGTCCAGCCCCATTCTGAAATTTTTCGGCAATGAGAACGGTTTTGGTCATGCCGCTACCTCCTCTGCATGGGGCTGCTGCGCATGCATCCAGTCGGCCGCCTGCTGCGCCTTGCTGGCGGCTGTGAAGATGGCCTTGGGGTCGTCTTTCAGGACCTTGAGCCACGAGGCAATATAGGCGGCATGATCGGGGCGCGGATGGTGGGCGATCCCGAGGTCTGCCAAGACGAGCCCGCTGAGAATTTCCACGCAGCATTCTTCGGCGGCATAGGCGGCCGAACCAAAGCGACCGGAAAGGTCGCGGTCGAGCCTGTGCTTTGCGCCACTGGCGTGACCATTCTCGTGTAGCCAGACACCGTAGAATGACGCGGCATCGCGAAACGAAGTGAACGGCGGCATAAACACGGTGTCGGACGACGGGCGGTAATAGGCTTCCGATCCACCGAACTCCGTCTTGACGCCCAGGTTTGTAATGAACGCTTCCGCATGGGCAAGGCGTTCATCTTCGGGCAGCACAGGGGTCGCCGGGCGCTCGTACCCGTCCACCTGAGCAATATTGAAGACAGAAAATGCGCGGGCGAACATCCGTCGATGCCCGTCATCATCGTCTTCGTCGTCGGCCTGCTGGGAAACCTTGATCTCCCTCCACAAGACGACCGTGGTGGAGCGTTCTCCTTTACGCACCTGCGCGCCGGAATCCTGCCATCGCTTGTAGGTGC
>CP031595.1:9322-33866 GCA_003217735.2 Marinibacterium anthonyi
TTCTCAGGCTGGCCGCCGCCAGCTCTTTGGTAAGCGCGGCGGCCAGCCTGAAAACTGCCTACCGTCGACGCCTGTCACCCATCCTACGGCAGGGTGGCATGCGGTGCAGACTGTCAAGATAAGGCGACCAGCTCTTCGCGGGCGTAACCTTCGTCGCCCCAGCGTTTACGGCCAAACTCACGCGCAAGGCGCTTGTCGTGCTTGGTCCAGTGGGTCAGCTCGTGGGCAAGGGTGGCATAGTAGGATTCCGCATCCCGGAAGGTCTCAAAATGCGGCATCTGAATCCGATCCTCTCCGGCGGTGTAGCAGGCCTGATTGCCGCCATGGCGGATGTCGGCACGGGTCGCGGTAAAGAAAGCCTCAGCAGCATCGATCTTCTGCACGGGATCGGGCACGGGCAGGGCAGGGGCAAGGAAATGCGCCGGTAGCCCGTCGATTTGCTCGACGTTGAACACGGTATAGCCCTTCATGAAGGGAATTTCCCGCTCGACGGTCTCGCCGGTCGCCTCGTCGATCTCCTCCCGGTTCAGCTTGTTGGCATAGACCACAAGCGACCCTTTGGAACCCTTACGCACCTGCGCGCCCAGCTCCTGCGCCTGTTTGTAGGTCATCCAGATCGGTGCCGCGAAACCCTGCTCGACGGCGGATGCCCAGAGCATGACGATGTTGATACCCTTATAGGCCTTGCCATTGGCCCGCAGCGGGTGGGTGATCCGTCCGGCGGCATGGTCTGCGTTCCATGGCTTCATCCATGTCCGAACGCCGTTTTCCAGATCGGCCACGATCTTCGATGTGACACGCTCATAGACATCCTGACGACTGGCACGGTCGGCGGCAGTCTTCTGCTTCCTTTTCGTCTGTTTCATCTTCCTTAATCTCCTTCAGGTCCGGGTTGCGCCTGCAACCCGGAGGCGAGGCCTCGCGGCCGGTGGAGCGGGGGGAAGCCGTCAGAGGCCGGATGCCGGGGGAGGGGGATCGCCCGGCCTGCACGGAACCTCTGGTGGAGGAAGGCCGGGGACACCCCCGGCAGCCGCCCGGCTCAAGCCGGGTTGCCTTGATGGCGCGGGGGCAAGGCCCCCTCGGAAAAGGAAATGACGTGCAGCCCCTTATCGGGCAGCACGACTATCGAAGGCGGCCAAAGCCGCCGCACTGTTTTCCGGGAGGGATCGTTACCGGATGGCCGAGACGAACAGGCCCGGCAGGGCAGGGTACGGCTCGGGGCGCGCCATTTAACAGGCAAGCCTAGAGCCCGGCCTTTCTGGCGCGGGACTCTCATTCAATTAGGATGCGAGAAACCCTTGAATTGCGCGGAGACTGGGGTTCATCGGACACGCCAATTCAATTTTTGGGCCTGAAATATTTCATAATTGTTGAAATTAAATTCGACACTTTCTATTGTGCCGACGTTTTTCGCGCGCGTTGCGCGGATTTCCATTGTTTTGCTTAGCTAGTTCACAAGGGGAGTTTCCCAATATGACTACTTTTACGTTTTCCGAGGCATTAGCAGATCCCGCTTCTGTCGCAAGCTTTGATGCATCAGCAGATGCATTGGTTTTCGAAACAGGCTCCGCTACAGGCGTAGTTGTTCGTCCATCAGGTAGCAGCACCAGCTTCACTGTCGGCGCCGATACCGTAACCCTACCAATCGCCTTTGCTACTATCACCACATCAAACATTCGCTTCTCTGATGGCTCTGTGTTGGTGATCGGTGACAACAATACGTCCACGTCTCTTGACGAGATCGGTCAAACCTATGATGCGGTCGCAGGTGGTGCGGGCACCATTGATCTTCCTGCCGCCGAGAATAACGTCGTGTTTGGTCTTGGCGGTGCAGACACAGCCACTCTGACCGGCGCTTCCGGAAACAACGTCGTCTATGGTAATGCCGGTGGCGATACCATTCTTGGTGGCAACAACGCAGGTCGTGACACGCTCTATGGCGGCCAAGGCGATGACTCTGTCACCGCTGCCGGTACAGCAAGCGATATTCTGTATGGCAACCTCGGTGCTGATACCCTGACTTCCAGTGGTGCAGGTGATACCCTTTATGGTGGTCAAGGCAATGACATCATGGTCGGCGCTGGCGGTGCCGATCTTATGTATGGCAACCTCGACAATGACAGCATGACTGCTGCCGCCGGTGATGACACCCTCTACGGCGGTGCCGGGAATGACACGATCATTGGAACCAGTGGTGCCAACGTTCTTTATGGCAACCTCGACAATGATACCATGACTGGTGGTACTGCTACCGACACCATGTATGGTGGTCAGGGCGCTGATACCGTAAACGGCGGCACCGGTGCCGACGTTTTGTTTGGCAATGCCGGTGACGACATCTTGGACGGCCAGGGTGATGCTGACATTCTCTACGGCGGTGCAGGTGCTGATACCCTGACGGCTGGAACTGGCGATGTTGCTGACGTGCTGTATGGTGGCGCAGGCAATGACGTTCTCTACGGCGGCGAAGGTTCAAATGTGCTGTATGGCGGCGCAGGCGATAACACCTTCTTCCTGACAGAAACAAACGGTGGTGATCTGGTTATTGCGGAAGACGGCAACGATACTTTCGTAATCACCGACATTTCCGGTACTGTTGTCGCAGACACTCTGGTTGGCGGCGCAGGCAACGATGTGTTTTCTATCAACACCCCCGGTGGCGGTGAAGTGAACAGCCTGTTTGTCGGCGGCGAAGGTTCGGATACCGTTATCCTCGGCAGCTCCAGCTCAGTTGCAGAACTGACAGGCAATATCACTTTTGGTACTGGCGCTCAGATTTCCGGTGTGGAAAATGTGCTTATCCACCTTGCAGATGCAACGCCAGGCCAAAGCATTTCATTTGCTGGTCTGACTGATGGTCTGGCCATTTCTGCCGGATCACAAATTGCATCCAATGGTAGCCAACCGCTGAGCATCATCGGCTCTCAGGGCGCTGATACCATTACTGCTACCGCTGGCGCTGATACCCTGAGCGGCAATGATGGTAATGACATCATCACTGGCGGCGCAGGTACCGATACCCTGGGTGGCACTGGTGCTGCAGAAGCAGGCAACGATACCCTCTATGGCGGCGATGCTGCAGATAGCATGAATGGCGGCGACGGGGATGACGTACTGTTCGGTGATGCGGGCGGCGATATCCTGCTTGGTGAAGCTGGTACTGATTCACTGAATGGTGGTGCTGGTACTGACTCACTAACCGGTGGCGCTGGTGCTGACACCCTGACCGGTGGTAGCGAAGCAGATATCTTTATCTACTCAGCTTCTTCTGAATCTGGTGCAACCGTTGCAGCAAACACCACAGTTACTTTCGATACGGTAACGGACTTCGCGACTGGTACAGACGACTTCCAGTTCGATGAAGTTGGTGCTCTCAACTTCACGGGCGGTGGTGCAACATCTGCAACCGTAACTGCACTCACCATTTCGAATGTTGCAGATTTTGCAAGCCTGGACGCAGCCCTTACCGCAGCGAACAGCGCAACGGCATTGGTTGCATCAACAGCTACGGTCGCTCAAGTCTATGATGTTACCATCACAGGAACTGGATTGGCTGCAGCAGGCATTACCCACCTGGTAATTGTCAATGATGACGATGCGGGTGTTGATGCGGCAAACGACGTTATGATCAATCTGACCGGAACGTCTTCTTCTGCCCTGGCAGCAGGTGACTTTACGTTTATTGCGTAAACGCGCAATACATTAGGAAAGGGGTGGCCTAGGCCACCCCTTTTTTGATTCAAAGCAAAAGACTTGGGCATTTCGTTTGACCCGAATAAGCGCGATCTCTATATTGGAGTTGCTCACCGGACTAGCGAGCAATAACGTACAGGGTGAAGCCGTTGTCGTGGTGAAGGTTGGTAGCCGAAACCGGCGTCAGCGGCTTCATCGCGTTTTATGGCCCCGTTTTTTCGAGGCTGCCCTGCCATCCGGCAAATACCGGTAGAGCTTAAACGGCGCTACTCCCATTATTTTATCAACATGTTTGGGCCGTGATCTCCGGATCGCGCAGCAATGCGCATGCGACTGATGGTTTTGGACGACGACCCGTCCGCCGGACACGTTGTTACACCTAGCTGCTTAGATCAGTTTGGCCTTCTAGAAAGTCGCAGTGCCGCCACTCGCTTGCGTACGGGGTAGTCGAAACTCAACAATGACCTCGTTGCCCCGGCTGTCGGTGTACTCGTAGTGCTCGGATTGCAGAATCTCGAACTCTTCCGCTGAAATGCTCTGCCCAAGGGATCGCTCTTCGCCGGTGATCCTTTCCAGTGCCCAGTTCATCAGGAAGCGTGCCTGCTCATCGCCAAACGCCTTGCGGACTTTGCTTGGTTGATCATGGCACTCGGCGAAGACCTCTCCATTCCGAATTTCAACAATAGCCATTTGCTCGTCAGAGCACACAAGCTGTCCACCTGGGGACTTAGGAATCCGTTTCTTATTCGACATTGTGCCTCCTGATAATGATCGTCGAGTTTTCCTCGATCACATCGAACGAGGGGACATCTGGTGTAATATCGTTACTACGCATAAGACCAAGCGCATCCATCATATTGTCGGCGGCAAGCTCTTTTTCTGTGAGTTTGGTGGCCAGTTCAGTGTCCGTAAATCCCTCGAACAACAATGAGCGGCCACGCGCGATTGTTCGCATGACATCCTCAAAGCTCCAGCCTTCAGGCACCGTGAAATCGAACGCATCGTCGATTGGTTTAGGGGTCTTCTCGCCACGGATGAAAATGACTATCCCAACCAAAATGAGTGCGATACCAACAACCTTGATCGTGTTGTCCCAGAATGGGCTAAGCTCATAACCAAGCTGGTCAACGGCAATGCCGAACAGGTGAACAAGGATCACATATAATATTGGCGGCCCAGCAAGGAGGAATAAGCCAGCGCCGACCAGTTTGCCCGCGAAACGATAGTGAAGTGACCCTCGGACGAGACGCCAGATGTCGATAGCGGACTTCTTAAGGCGTCGTTTCTTGACCTCATCCATCTCTAGTCCTCGGCGCTGATGGTCAGCGTTGGCGCGAGAGCTCCGCGTCCCCCCGGAATATGACGATAGAGCGTAGACGGTGCCACACCCAAGCGCTTTGCAACCTGTTCGACCGTAATTGCCGGATCGCGCAGCATTGCTCGTGCTGCGGTCAGATCATCGTCCGAGAGGGCAGGCGGGCGTCCTCCGAGCCGCCCGCGATCACGCGCCGCCCGGAGCCCGGCTGTGGTGCGCTCACGAATGATCGAGCGCTCGAACTCGGCCAGGGCACCGAAGATGTGAAAGACGAGCTTGCCGCCCGGCGTGGTGGTGTCGATGGCCTCCGTCAGCGAGCGGAATCCAATGCCGCGCGCGTCCAGCCCCTCCACAGTTTCGATCAGCTGCTTCATCGAGCGCGCCAGCCGGTCAAGCTTCCAGACAACAAGGGTATCGCCTGAGCGCATGTAGTCGATGGCAGCGGCTAGTTGCGGGCGGTCGCGTTGCGCGCCGGAAGCCTTTTCCTCGAAGACCTTCTCGCATCCGGCCGCCGACAGCGCGTCGAGCTGAAGCTGCGGCTTCTGATCCTGGGTAGAGACGCGGGCGTAACCGACAAGCACTCGAAATTCCTCCTAAAACTCAATGGCATGATAGCTTTCAGGAGGTCTGGTTTCAAGAAACGGTTTTCGGAGACATATGTCTGGCTTTCAGATGTCACGAACACCAGCTGGCAGGACATCGCAAAAACGACCGTTTTCGGGAGATCAACAGAACAAGACCGGCCGACGGGGTCGGCCGGTCTCAGGCGAGCATCTTCAGCGGACACGCCGGTTGAAGCGTGCGATCTGCTCCGGCGTACCCTCGATTTTGTAACCCTGACCCGTCTTGCGAATGCGTGCGCCGGTCCCGGAGGCCGCATTGCGCAGGTTCCGGTCGAAGGTCTGCGCCATATCGCGTTTCAGGGCAGCTCCAAGGGACTGGGCCGATCCGAAGGTGCGGCCCTTGTAGCGGAATTTCACGGTCATGATTTCATCCTTTCGGGGGGTAGGGGTCGTTGCCATGGGAGTCGCGCTCCCTGATCTGGCCATTGCGTCCATGAACCAGCAGCTCAGTGCCTTGATTGCGGGCGATATTGCGACCCGCGTCGATGGCTTCGCGCTGCGTCGGATGCACCGAAGTGGCCCTGTCCGCGCCTGCTCCCCGAACGGCCCAGCCACGATCATGGGGAACAACATGTTGATTTCGCTTACTCATAGTCGATCTCCGTATGGATGTGATAGCTAAAAGATACTGATTTTTTAGCTATTTTCAAGCTACTTTTTGATCCTTTTTCGTTGACACGCTGGGTCGGCGGCCCTATATCAGGGTCACGAAGGAGGCCCTTATGAAACGAACCATGACGATCAACCTGACCGAAACCGAGATGGCTGTTCTCGAACGCCTGTGTGAAGAGAAGGGCCTATCCAAGACGGCGCTCGTACGTCAGGCGCTGCGGCTCTACACATCGGTCGATGAGCGGCTGGCGCGTGGTGAGAAGGTTTTCGTCGAAAGTGCCGACAAGGCTGACAAGACCGAGCTGATGGTCCTGTGAAGAAAACAATCGCCACAGTTCCGCTGCTGGCGCTCGAAAGCGGCACCTTCCGCGATGCCACGCTGTTCCAGGGGATCGATCTGGAGACGCTGCGAGGCATAGAAGAGAACTGGACGCCGATGTTCGATGCCGCCGCTCCCGAGAACCGTCCGGAGGACGCGCACTGGCAATGGGCTGCCAAGGCGCTGAACGCTCTGGACAATCCGCTCAGCTACGAGCTCTTCGGGATCGAGGCAGACAACAGAACTCAGGGCATGATGCTTGCGCTTAAGGGCGGCTTGAAATGCTTCAGCCGTCACCCGGAGCACCCGCGCGCGCCGCTGGTCTACATAGACTTCCTCGCGACAGCGCCATGGAACCGGCCGGGTATGGTTGAAACCCCGACCTACAAGGGTGTCGGCCGGGTGCTGTTCATGACGGCGGTTTCTCTGAGCCTTGAGGAAGAAGCTGCGGGCCGTATCGGCCTGCATTCACTCCCCGGTGCGGAGGCATTCTACCGCACGCGACTGAACATGACGGATATGGGTAAAGACGAGGCATACCAAAATCTGCGATACTTCGAGCTGTCCGCAACACAGGCCGAGCAGTTGATCTCGTCACGGCCCTAGCTAAGAAAGGAGGATGACCATGAAACTTTGCATCGACAATGACTGGCTGCGCCAGAAGATTTCGAACGACCCGCTCGGCGAAGTCGAAGCCGGGCGCAGCATCCGCCGTTCAGCTGATGCGGTGAAGGCTATCGAGGCAGCCGCAGAGCCTCAGGAGTCCGCTGCCGCTGCCGTTGTCATCGTTCATGCCGCACGCCATTCAGAGGCTGCCCTTGGACGGCTCGTGCATATGACGCGGCGGCGGGACCGACTGACGGTTGCCCAGTTCGCTGAGCGAGTTCGTGTGTCTGCCGAAGAGGTCACGGCTATTGAAAGCGATCCGCACTATGCGCCAAGACCACGCACGATCCATAATCTGGCGGAATATGTGAAGGTTCCGGCAACATCGCTTCTGAGCCTTCTGCCTGATGCTCCGGCCTCAGATAGCTCGCTCGACGATGCGGTCTATAAGTTTGCCGCCAGCTCCGATGATCTGTCGGGGCTCTCGAAAAGCGAGCGGCGGGGGCTGAACGATTTCGTCAAGTTCCTGTCCGCGTATAAGGGTGGCACCAAAGCGGATGGCAAATGATGATCCCAGAATCGACCCTTTCGCAGCCGCCGATATCGAGGAATCGATCCGGCGTCTGCTACGCGATCTTGGGAATCCTGAACCACCGCTGAAGCTCGACGATGTCCGGGCGATCCAGAAGCTCGACCTGACCTACTATAGCAAATCGGACCTGAACCTTCTCGACGAGATGGCGCACCGCGTAACATTGGCCGGGCATACAATCACCACGAGTGCCCGGCGGATGTTCGATGTCGTCACAAAGGCGGGACTGAAAGCCCTGATTGTTCCGGAGCAGCGCAAAATCTACATCGACGAGGCCGTCGTCGATAAGAAGCGCCGCTTCATTCAGGCGCATGAAATTACCCATGACCTGCTGCCATGGCACAAGTCTCTGCTCCTTGGCGACAACGAAGAGTCACTGAGCCCACGGTGTCATCAGGAAATGGAGGCCGAGGCAAACTATGGTGCCCGACACCTGATTTTCCTTGGAGACCGGTTCTCAAGCGAGGTCCGGGACCATCAGCCGGAATGGAAAGCCCTCCAGAAACTGTCGAAGGACTACGGCAACACCATTACCACGACCCTGTGGCAAACAGTGCAGTGCTGGGACAATACAGTCCCGATGTTCGGGATGATCGGCCGCCACCCATATCACCCAGATATCGGCGTCCGGGCCGGTGCTGCCGATGTCGCCTATTTCATTCGGTCGGATAGTTTCATGGAGAAGTTCGGCCACGTCACCGATACTGAGGCCTATTCGGCAATGTGCAGCTACGTCCGCCGAAACCGGCGGGGTCCGATGGGCGATGGTATGTGCCTGTTCACCGACGCGAACGGCGACAGCTGTGAATTTCACCTGACCAGCTTCTGCAACGGCTATGATCTGCTGACCATGGGCCGGTTTATCCGACCATACCGTCGGGTGGTCGGCTTCTGACAGGCAAGCGCAGGACGTAGAATTCACCGATTAGAGACGGCACCGGCTCGAAGGAACCGATGCCGTCCGATGTGACGCGCGGGCATAAGCCGTGCGCTTATTAACGGGTGGCCCTCCATCGTCAATCGGCCGCCCATGGCACACTGTATTATCGGAAAACTTGACGCCGATACAGCAGGCGTTCGACAACTAGCCGTTTTCTATCGATAATTTCCCCCTGATCCGATGGGTTTTCGTTTAGGTCTTTCGATAACGCCAAAGGCGATTGGCTGGTGCCTGGTCGAATTGGATGCGACCGGCAGCGCGGCCTCGATCCGCGATCTCGGAACGCGGGTCTTCTCGCCGAACGACGCCGCCGGGCGGGACCCGGCGACCGGTGAACCGCTCGGTGCGCAGCGACGTGAGGCACGCCGGTCGCGGCGGCGCTACAAACATCTGAGGCAGCGCAAACAGCAGCTCATGAGCGTGCTGATCGATGCCGGGTTGATGCCGTCCGATGAGGCTGCCCGGAAACAACTGGAACTGCGTGACCCCTATGAGCTCCGGGCGCGGGCGGTACACGAAGCCCTGTCGCCGCATGAGGTAGGTCGCGCACTGTTCCATCTCGGGCGCAGACGGGGCTTCAGACCGGCGCGGGCAGACGCACGCGACAGCCGCAGCGGCGTGCGGTACGAAGCGGCCGCGCGGCTGGAAACCGCAATAGAGAATGCTGGCGCACCGACTGTCGGCGCATTCCTCGCCGGGCTTCACCGGCACAACCAGACCAACCGGCAGGGAAAAACAAGGCCGGTACGGTTCCGGCCTCGTGGCGAGGGCGAAGGATCGCTCTGGACGGCCCGCCGGGACATGACAGAAGCAGAACTGGTTACGATCTGGGCCGAACAGCGCAGGCACCGACCGGAAGTGTTCACCGATGAGCTGTTCGACCGGCTGAGCAGCGTACTGCTGCATCAGCGCCCGTCGGGTCGCGCTCCGGTCGGGCGATGCCGCATCCGGCCCGAAGACGAGCAGGCTCCGCGCGGTCTGCCTTCAGTTGAGGCCTTCGAGCTCCTGTGCAAGCTCGCACTGCTGGAGCTGGATCGCGGAGCGGCAGGGTGCAGGCACTTGCGGGTGGAAGAGCGGGACCAGCTGCGCAGGCTGATCGAGGAGCGACGTGGAACTGTCGGTTTCCCGGCAATGCGCAAGCTGCTGGGGATCTCCGACGACTATCGCTTCACAGCAGAACGGCAGGGGGTACGGGGCATCGACCCGCCGCGTCTGACGCAAAAACTGGCAGCCATTACCGGTCCGCGATGGCAAAGCATGTCGCTGGACGAGAGGGACGAACTTGCCGCGCTGCTTATCGGCGCGGAAGACAATGAGGACCTGCGAGACCGCTTGCGGGCGCAATACAGCTGGCTCGATGAAGATCAGTGTGCAGAGCTTGCGAAATTGCCGCTGCCCGGTGGACACAGCGCATTCGGGCGCGGTGCGATGGGGGTACTGCTACCGCTCCTCGAAACCGGCACGACCGAGATCATGGACCCGGAGGCCGGGCGGTGCTCCACCAGCCCGATCACCCTAGACGAGGCGATGACGCAGCTCGGCTGGGCAACAGATGCTCACCCGGAGCGCCATAGCTGCCTGCCGCCCTATTGGGACGTGGCAGCGCTCCAGGGCAGCTTGGTCAACGGGCGCGTCCGCGATCCGAGCCTGCATATCGCGCTCGGTCAGCTCCGTCATGTGGTCAACGCCATCATAGACGCCCATGGCAGGCCAGAGGGGATCGTGGTCGAGATCGACCGTGAGCTGAAGCTGAGCAGGAAGGCGCTGCTGAAGCGGAACAGCGCGCTCAGGAAAACCAGGAAGGACGAAGCGGATCACGAAGAATGGCTCCGCTCGAACGGACTGCCCGACAGCTGGGAGCACCGGCTGCGCCTCCGCCTCTATGACGAGCTACCGGAGAACAAGAAGCTCTGTGTCTATTCCGGCCGCACGCTGGATCGTGCCAGCCTGTTCGACGGCACGGTGGTGATCGATCATATCCTGCCGATGGCCCTGACCCTTGACGACAGTCTCGCCAACAAGGTGCTGTGCTGTCGATCTGCCTGGGAAGACAAGCGCGGCAGGCTGGTAACCGATGCCTTCAATGATCCGTCGGGGGCGCGACTTGGAGAGATCGTTGCCCGAGCCGATGCCCTGCTGCCGGGCAAGGCCTGGCGCTTCCGGCCTGATGCGCTGGCCCGTCTCGGCAAATCCGGGGACCCACTTCAGCGGCATCTGGCAGACCGGCAGCATGTGTCGCGGACGGTCAGGACCTATCTGGAAGCGATCTGCCCGTTTCCTGCGACGGCTGCCTCTACGGGACGGCTGCGTCGTTGGTTGAGACATGGCTGGGGCATTGCGGGTCTGCCCGAGCGTGAGTGCTGGGGGCTGCGCGAACATGCGGCCGATGCAGCGATAGCTGCCTGTCTCGACAGCAGGACGCTGGATGGGCTCGCAGGGCTGTTCTGCGACGGGACAACGGCAACCGTCCCCGAGCCCTTCAGCGGGTTCTCTGCACAGCTTCAGGACAAGCTGACATTCATGATCGTCAGCCACCGACCGGACCGAAGTGCCAGCGGACCTTTGCACCGCGACACCGCTTTCGGTAGGGCCGATGACGAGATCGACGGTAAACGGTTCGGCCTTGTTACGCGAAAGCCGGTGTCCGCGCTGACGGGGCGGGACATGGTGCGGGTCCGCGACCCGGCATTACGCGAGCGGCTGAAGGCTGCGCGGGCCTGCGGAGAAACCCTGGCCGGTATCCGGCATGTGCGCGTCCTCGACCTGGGCGAGGCGATCACCGTTCGACACGGCCCGGAAGGCCGGTTCGAGAAAGCCTTCCAGCCCCACGGCAACCATTGCGTTTCGATTTTTGAGCGCACGGATGAACGCTGGGAGGGGCAGGCTGTGACACTATTCGAGGCGGTACAGTCTCAGGCGATCCGGAACCGTGCCGAACATCGGCGACCGGTCATGCGGTTATACAAAGGCGATATGCTGCGCCTAAAGGAAGAGGACGGCGCATTGACCTTCTGGGTGGTGCGCAAGCTCGATCCGGCGAACAACCGGGTAGGACTGGTCGCACATGACCGCATTGGACCGTTCCCCTCCACGGCCTATCGGCAGGTATCCTACAACGGGCTGAAGGCGCTCGAAGCGGGGCTGGCCGGGGTCTCGATCCTTGGGAAGGTTTCGCGCATATGAGCCGGAATGAGGAGCGGGCACCGACGCGATGCCGGTGCCCGTTATCCAGGATGCGGGTCAGCCGATTGGCGATGGAGGGCCAGCCGCAATCCGCCTTCTTGCTTGGAAAGCGGAACAAAGTATCAGGATTTGCCAGTATTTGGCCAACGTAGTTTCGACGAGCGCCCTATTACGGCATATTCCCAAGCAGGGGAGCCACAGGGTCGATACTATCCAGCCAATCTGCCGTCGTCGTACAGCGCAGGCGCACCGCTCCCACGATCCTGCCGAGGTCGTCATTGAGGGCGCGTGTGAATATAGGCTCGTGATGCGCGATCCGATTGCGCAGTTTGCGAATTTCTTCCACGTCATCGCGTAGATCGGCACGGGCCTGGGCTGATCCTCCGGCTACCTGATGCGCGTGAGGAAATACGGTATGGAATGCACCGTTCCACAACCGGCCCTGATGCCGTGCAGTTAGCATCTTCTCCCAGAACACAAACTTCAGGTCCGCGATGATTTTTCCAGCGGTCTGATGCTTGCGGCCCATAGCTTGAAGGTCGCGGGTGGGACTGTAGTTGGGGGGCGATGGGTTTGGCAACGAACGCAGGAAGCCTGCCGACCATGGCCATGTGCCTCCGTGTGCGCCCTCGATCGCCTCAACGATCGCATTCCTCAGCGTCACCTCCAGAACGTGCAACGGTACAAGGAACGCCGAAGATACCTCAAGATTCCAACGATATAGAGCCAATGCAGCGGCACGATCCCCGTTGCGCGCCTGAAGATACGTGGCAAAGCGCGGTGCGGAGAGCACGTTTGGCAGATGGTGGAGCTGGTCGGGGGAAAGGGGAGGATAGATTGACAAAGTCGGCTCCGCAGGCCATATATTCGTTGTGCCGTGAGAATGCGCCGCGAGGCCCCCTCACAGCAAACAGATGAAAAGCCTGTCGCCAAGCGACAGGCTTTTTTCTTTATAAACAGGCCTTGCCGTCGTCAAAGAACAGCCTTTTCCAATTTAGGCCGACTGGGAAGAGGGACGATGGGCTTCGCACCGCTAAAGCAGGTCCTCACTCCCGCTGCTCTGGTACAGTGCCGCAAGATCGTGATGTTTTACCCTGAACTGGCTGCGCCGTTTTGTGACCGGCCGGGCAGTATCGGCCTTCTCCATCTTGATGCCCGGATCGTAATAGACCGCGCCGGAAGCCAGAGCCGCGAGCAGTAGGAGAACGTCCGTTCCCTCGCAAAGCTGAACCACCGGGCCATAGCTGTATTGCGGTGGCGGTTCCCGCATAAGGGAGGGGACATAGACGGCCTTTGCGTGCTTCCGGTTCCAGTGGGCGATGATGCCCTTGAAGCCCCAGGAGGCGGCAATGGTGTCATGCCGGTCAACCAGCATGATTGCGCCGTCAACATCGGTGATCTTCCCGGAGGCCGGATCAAATCCGGTCAGACGAAGTGCCAGCCCCGTGTCAGCATGAAAATCCCGGTTCCCTGCGTACACGCCGCCGAAGTTGATCCGCCCGGCTTTACCGGACTTGTCCGGATAGCCGAAGCGGCGAAGGAATGCTTCGACACCGTCGTCCCGGTAGACGCCGCCAGTCGGCTCGGGTGTCATGAGCGTGACGGGACTTTTAGCGGCATACCTGACAAAGTCCCGGACACCGTATTGCTTGACCTCCCAGCCCATAAAGTCAGGTTCGGCGTAGCCGTTCGGTGTAATGCCCAGCTCAGCTTCGAGGGTGTAACCACCGCCGTTTCTGGCGTTGTAGAGCGCGGGGACCCCGCTGGCACCCATCTTCTGCGACTGTATCCAGCCCTTCAGATGAATCTGTTTCAGTGTCGCCAGCAGAACCTGTCTCGGGTTGGCTCCGCCCTGACGAAGTGCTCCAAGATCGATGAAGACACCGGAAACTTCCAGATCACCGGAAACCGCATCGAAGGCCTGGGCGACAGGGTCATCGTGAGCGACCACATGTCCGATCACCCGGCCATCCGGACAAACACCGAAGAACATGATCCGGCCCTCATCGCGGGAACGCATCAGCTCGGCCGGAGCCCGTACTGCTCCCCTCAGAAAGCCGGACATCCTGACTTCAGGGTACTTCGGATAGAGGATCAGCTGCGCATCCGGCGCCGGTGCCAACCCTTCCGGGTCAATCCAGAAGAAGCAGACCTTTGCCTTGGCGCGGTCACGGACGGCACCGGCGCGGACGGTATCATCGCTTTCAACCTCGCCGTGAGGAATGATGTTCAGGGCACCGAAACCACCGCCGAGATAGACTTGGTTCTTCGAGTTGTCGTTCGGTGCCAGTCGCTTCGCATAGAACTTCGTGGCCCCATGATCGGCCATCTGGTCAAGAAGGCCGGATACCGGGTTCGTCAACGCTCTGTTCCCCAATGAAGAATTCTTTTTCATCAGAGGAGAGCCATGAGGCCAGAGAGTCAATGACTTCGGTCAGAGGCCTGCGATTTCGCCCTTTGACACTGCACTCCCATATCGTCGCAATCCGCCATCCGGCATCCGACAAGCGGGCCTGCACAGTTGCATCCCGATCCACATTGCTCCCGATCTTCGTACGCCAGAACTCCTCGCGGGTTTTCGGCCAGCGGAACAGCGAGCAACCGTGCCCGTGCCAGAAGCAACCATGGACAAAGATGGCCGCGCGGTACTTCGGCAGGACCATATCGGGCCTGCCGGGAATGCCTTTGACATGCAGCCGGTACCTGAAACCACGGGCATGCAGCGCCTTTCGGATCAGCAGCTCCGGCCGGGTATCCGTCGCCCGGATCGCCGCCATGTTCCGACGACGGGTGTCCCGGTCATGAACATCAGCCAACGCGCCGAAGCGATGACTGTCGGAGGAGCGCCAGGATATGCGGGCGCATGATCCGGGAAACTTCGGCGAACACCGGCACAGCGACAGAATTGCCAAACTGTTTGTAGGCCTGCGTGTCGGATACCGGGATACGGAAGCTGTCATCGTAGCCCATGAGCCGGGCGCATTCGCGCGGCGTCAGTCGGCGCGGGTTTTCACCCTTACCCCGGCTGACCAGAATCTCGGAACCGTCCTTGTAGTAGCGTGCGGACAGGGTGCGGGCGATGCTGTCACCATCGACAAGGCCGAAGCCGAACCCGTTACCTGCCGCCTTGTGTTTTGCAGCATAGGCCTGAAGGTAATTCCACAGCTTGTCGGTCAGGGTATACTTGTCGCTGACAGCAGCATCCGGCCCGACGGTGTAATGTCCTTCAGGCGCTTCTGATCCGTCCTCAGGGTGCAGCACGTCGCGCATCCCACGGCCATTCCGGCCGGGCAGGATGAGATCATCAAAACTGAATTCAGTGGGTTCCCGGAAGCCCACCATGACGATCCGTTCCCGGTGCTGAGGAACAAAATTGGCAGCGTCGATTATCTGGGTATGCAGCGTGTAGCCCAGCTCTTCGGTCAGCTTCCGGCGGATCACTTCGAACGTTCTGCCCTTATCATGACTTTTGAGGTTCTTGACGTTCTCAAGCAGAAAAGCCGCCGGGCGGTGATGCAGCAGGATACGCAGCACGTCGAAGAACAGCGTCCCCTGCGTCTCGTCCAGAAAGCCATGGGCGCGGCCGAGTGCATTCTTCTTGGATACCCCTGCAATGGAGAATGGCTGGCAGGGAAACCCCGCCACCAGAACATCATGTTCGGGAATATCAGCCTCGTTCACGCCGCAGATGTCACCCGCAATCGGCCGATTGTCGGGGAAGTTGGCGTGATAGGTCGCCTGTGCGAAGCGATCCCATTCGGACGTAAACACACACCGGCCACCAGCTTCCTCCATGGCCTTTCTGAGGCCACCGATCCCGGCAAACAGGTCGATAAAGGTGAAATCTGTATCATGTTCGGCTGGCCGCCGGGCCTCAGCCCGCATCCGCAGCAGGTTCATAACGCCCTCGCGCGGCATTTCCTCGCCACGTTTCCAGCGATAGACGTGCCCTTCCGAGTACCCGAAGACCTTTGCCGCCTCCGGGACTGTCCAGCCACTCTGCTGCATCAATAGCTCAAACTCTGTCATGCTGCCCGATACCGTCACGATCATCTGCCCCTGGGAATTTTTCTGACACTGTGTTCTGAAGAATCCCTTAAGGCAAGAACATTGATGAAACTCAAGCCCTGTTTTCGGTGCCCTGCTGTGGAAAAGATCACGGACCCAGGCGCTTGCCGTTTCCGGAACTGCCACGTTCGCGGCCGTCATCGTCGTCCCTGTAGCGGCGAGGCTTTCCAGTGCGAGAGCTCTGGCTATCGCGCGCGGTCAGGTTGGTCCTGGTATTAGTGATCTCCTGATGCAGCTTTCGGGCCTCAACCCGGAAGTGCCGCTTGTCGAGATCGTTGAAAAAGGTGCGGGACTGGGCGGCATAGGCGCGCTGCTCGGCCTGCCGGGTCTCAAGCCGCTGCCATTCGGCCTCGTCGCGTTCGGCGCGGCGAACCTGGGCGCGCTCGATCTGCTGCTCGATCTTCGCAGCCTTGCCGATCAGCTTGAACACGAAGCCGACGATACCCTTGGGCCGCTTCCTCTCATCGGCGGCAACTTCCTTCTTGGTCCGGCGTGCCTGCCGCTTTTCCAGCAACCGGCGTTCGCGCTGCTCGGCCTCGGCCTCACGGCGCAGTGCCTCTCGTTCGCTGTGCTTCTGCTCCGTCAACAGGTCCTGCCAGGCCTTTCCGACGGCCTGCCGGAACTCCTGATTGCGGGCGGTGCGGACGCGGTTGCGTGCCTTGATCGACCGGTTGTGATCGACACGGCTCCGGCCGCCGTCGATCTCGGGCCAGCGGATTTCCCGGCCATTGTTGTCGTTGGCAACCCTGGAAGGTGGCACCTTGTCTTCGCGGGCGAGCTGGCGGGCCTTGGGACCGACATGAATACCGGGCTCCCGGTCGATGCCCTGGGCTTCGAGCGTGCGGCGGTCGATCCGTTCCGACCGCCCTGCCCGCTCAAGCGCCTCGTTGGCACAGCGCTCCCAGGTCATCCGAAGCCACTCGGTGCCGTTCGGCTCGAGTCCGGCCTTCTTCCGATCCCGCTCGCTGTCGGACAATCGGAGCACACGCTTACCTGTCTCCACATCGCGGTCACGGAAAGCGAAGTGGGCATGCGGGTTCTGGGCGTCCTTGCCAAGATCATGGATCGCAGCAACCCAGGGCACGCGCCGTTGCGTGACTTCGGTAGCGAATACCTGCACCAGCTCTGCGCGCTGGATGGTATCCAGCTCGCGCGGCAGCGCGACAATTACCTTGTCGATGACACGGGCGTTTTTCCGCGAGCTGGTTTCCTGCTCGTCCATCCAGCGCATGGCCGGGCCGGTTTCGGACGGCATATGCTCGGCGATGATCTCGGAGGCGGCGCGCGGGCGGGTGATGTACTCGATATGCGCGGAAGCAGTACCGGGCGCGTGGGTCGCCCGGCCGATAGACTTGTGGTTGAGCGAGTAGATCGCCACGACCGCTTCTGCCTCCGGATAACAGCATACCATCGTATGCCAGCGCCAGATCGAGAGGTCCGGAGACGTGTCTGGCGCAACTTGTCTCCGGTCGTCTGCCGGTACGAAAACCGGCGCGGGCTTCCAAAGGGGCAAGGCTCCTTTGGTGCTGGTCCAGCGCGGCATGGCGCTGGCCGTGGGGGTCCAGGGGGCGGCGCGGAAGCCCCTCCCTGGCCGGTTCCAAGGGACGGTTCCCTTGGCGCGATGCAGGGTGCGCAACCCTGCCGGGGATGGTGTCGGAAGGGGCAGAGCCTCTTGCCGACGCGGGGAGGTTTTGGAACCCCGAAGGGGGTTACCGAACCAGGGTGCAGGGGCTCGGAGGCCTCCTGCCCGGCCTCGATTTCGGGGCCGGGTGCGCGCGGGTTTGCCTGCAAACCCATAAGTGCGCACTAGACAATATTTACTCTGAGACGGCCGGAATTTCAACCTGCCCTCAACGCTTGCTCCACCCTTCGCCGGGTCCGGGATGGCTAATCCCGGTCGGGAGCCACGAGGGGCCGACGCCCTTCGTGAGGCCTGATCGATGGACGGCTGGCAGGCTGTTCCTGAGAGCGGGCCTCTCGGCAAAAAAGGAGGTGGGGAGCCGCGAGCTTTGGTTGTGTTTTCCGGGGACTCGCGGGGCGCATTATGGCAGGGCGCACACTCCCCATTGTGACGGTACCCCCAACAGACGAAAGCATGCATCCGTTCGTTCGAAAAAATAGCTGACCTCAATCCTCAGCCCATCCGCGCAACGGACCGCTACGGGACATACCCGGCAGCAGCGGTGACAAACCCGCTACCGGCGACGTCGTCGGCCGCCACCTGCCAGAGCGGTTTCCAGCCATGACACATGCCGGAGCCTCCGCCCTTCGGTGGGCTGCCTTCCGACTTTGAAACGCCGGTTGGCTCCACCGCATTGCCGCCGGGTGCATCGCCCCGACGCGGCCTATCGGGAACGGGAGGGCAGGAAGATGGTAACCAGATTCATGATCGACGCACTCATCATCGGCACGCTCATCGGCGGGCTGATCCTCTTCAAGGAACGAGCCGCAGAGAGCTTCGCCACCATCCACGATGTCGGGGTCGCTTTAGCTGCCAGCTCTCAACCGGTGGCGATGCACCGGGCCACAGGCACCCTCGGCATTCGCGGCTAGCGGTCGCTATCGCTTCGGTCGTTGCCCGGTGGTCGGGCCAGTGGTTGGACCCGGCCGGTCGGCATCGTCGGCCCGATCCAGGGAGCGGGCAACTTGTGACGCGGCCCAGTCGGCAATCGCATGATCGTCAGACCCCGCTTGCCGGACAACGTCATTGAGTTCGGCATTGCGTTCCTGCCGGTCGCGGGCAAGCGATACGTGTCGGACCGATCCCCGGAGCACGATCTGATGGGCCAGCGATGTGGCTTCCTCCAGAATGAAGTTTTCGACCGTCCGTTCTGCCAGTCGGGCGGCCTCGCCAAGGGTCCAGTAATCGACCGGCTCCACGGCGAGCGTCACAGGAACGAGGTCCGGTTCGCCTGGGTCGTTCTCATCGAACGCGGCTGGACGGCCCTCAAGGGCTCTCTGAAGCCTTCTGAGGGCATTGCCGTACCGATCTCCCAAAGACACCGCCTGCGCCTCCGGAAGGGCTTCCAGACGCCTCGGGTCGGCATTGTCGGTCAGGTCGGCGATCTTTACCCGAACAGCGGCGGTATTGCCGCTGGTGGCCAGTGCCTCGATCCGTTCGGCATAGCTGCGTGGATCATCATCGTCCCTGGTAACGGCCTTGACGATCTCGACAACCTCCGGCGCATAGCCGTGGTTGAGCAGATCGTCGGCAGTGATGTGGGTATCTTCGAGCACGTCATGCAGCCACGCTGCATGACACTCGGCCATCGAGGCATCGCGGAACAGCCGACGCAGGTTGGCACTGACCCGCATCAGATGCCGGATATAGGGCTCGCCCGCCTTGTCCACCTGACCGGCATGCCAGTGACCGGCCAGCGCAGCCGTCTCTTCCAGCGACGGGTGAAAAGGCCGGTTGGTCGGATCGGTATGTAAAAACGGAATCGACATCGAAACGCTCTGAAAATTCTCCTATCGTCGCAGCAGATTGTACCATGAGCTGCCGACCGGAATGAACGACGACGACGCTTTCAAAAACCTGCACCTTCCGGAGACGGCGCTGCAACGCGCAGTCCGAGACCTTCAACCACTGCAAAGCGTCTTCGCAGAGCAGGAACGGCTGGCGCGGATCATAGAGCCTTATCGGGGCGTGCTCGATGAGGCCACGCGCACAAGCCGTCTGATCGACGAAGCCCTCGGCCGAAACGGCATCGCCGATCTGATGGCCCAGACCGCCGCCATGGCCGAGCGGTTTCGGTTGCCGGAACTGGAAGCAATCGCAGCACTTCGGAACAATCTGGTGCAGCCCGGTATTCTCGAAGCGCTCGACCGATACCGTCTGGAGGCAGATGTCGTCAGCCGGGCGATGGCAGAAATGAAGTCGCCCTGGCTGGATCTTCAGAACCAGCTTGCCTCGGTTTCCGCCCTGACCGAACTGCATGGGATGGGTCATGCAATCGCAACCCTTCCGAGCTTCGACGATCAGGTCACGACCGCGCTCCGGATTGACCTCGGCGATTGGCGCGGACCGCTGGCGCTCGATCCTCCTGCTCTGCTCGATCCGACGACCCGGTCGGAATTCTACATCGCCCGAGGCTTCGACCCCGGTCTGACCGATTTCCCGGTCCCTGCATTCCGGGACGGGCTGACATCGGCCGGTCTCTACGAAGCGCCGGACGAAGACGAGGAGGAAGCTGACGACACCGAAGCCGGGTTCATGCGCACCAACGAAGCTCATGATCGGCTGATGCGGTTCGAGTACCGCCTGCGCATCTTCATTGACGAGGCGATGACCCTGGCAATAGGCGCGGACTGGGTCAGGCACCGGGTACCCGAGCCGATGCGCACGGCCTGGGAGGACAAAAAAAATCGCGGCCTCGCCGCTGGCGAGGCCGAGCAGCCGCTGATCGCCTATGCGGATTTCACCGACTATGTCAGCATCATCATCCGCAAGGATAACTGGCGAGACGTGTTCGGCGAGATGTTCCAGCACAAACCGTCGGTTGAGGAATCTTTCCGCCGCCTCTACCCGGTCCGTATCTGCACCATGCACGCCCGACCGATTACCCAGGACGACGCTCTGTTTCTGCTTGTCGAAATCAAGCGCCTGGGCAAGGCCATGGGGTTTGATCTGTAGTTTTCAGACCCGGCCGAAAGCCGCACGGGCGAGATCACCGGCAAACGCGGACTGTCCCGCAATTCTCCGACGCCAGGCCAGCCCCAGCAGACGGCGACGGACATCCCAGTCCCTGCCGCCAGCAGCCGCCAGCGCAGAGAGCGCTGCGCGGTAGGCATCGAAAGCCGCTCTGGCTTCGGGACGGGCCGTTCGCTTGCCATCGTCGCTATCGGCATCGATCTCGACCGAAAATGCGCCGAAGGCCCGGTCCATCTCGGCGCGAAGCTGCAAGAGCCTGTCTTCCTCGGTCTGCCACTGGTCTGGTGTCATATCGTTCCGATCCTCAAAATTACTCCCTGAACTCCGTCTCACCGGGAATATCCACGTCCGTCAGCTCGTTCAGCCTGGCCCGGTCGATCTTGCCGGTGATCGGCTTCATCAAGCCGCTGGTGGTCAGCCGGGAGGCTTGCCGCATCAGACAGGCCTCGAAGAAGTTGCGTACCGTGCGGCCATTGCCGAACTGCTTGCCCCGCGCGCGGTGTATCCGCGCCAGGGTCCGGCGCGCCTTCCGCCCGGCCCCACCGATCAGGCGATAGCCCTGATCGGTGCAGAACCGCTCGAAGATCGCCATCAGCTCGTCGGGTGCGTAGTCGGGAAAATCGACCACGCGGCCAAAGCGGGAGCGTAGCCCCGGATTGCCGTCGCGCAGGAGCGCGGCCATAGGCTCAGCGTAACCGGCGAGGATGACAATCAGGCGGCCCCGATAGTCCTCCAGTGCCTTCAGCAATTCTTCCTGGGCCTCGGCACCGTAGTCCGCCTCGACATCCGGCCGGTGCAGGGCATAGGCCTCGTCGATGAACAACACGCCATCCAGGGCCTTCTCGACCACGGCGCGGGTTTTGATGGCGGTCTGGCCGATATAGCCGCCGATGAGGTCGCTGCGGTTTGCTTCGGTCACCTTGGCGGTGCGCAGGAGACCAAGCCCCCGGTATCGCTGGGCGACGATCCGGGCCACGGTTGTCTTGCCGGTGCCGGGATTGCCAGTGAAAACCAGATGCAGCGACATATCCGGATTGGGCATCCCGGCGCGCTGCCGGGTGCTGCGAACCTCGGCCAACGCCATCAGCTGCTCGACTTCGCGCTTGACGCTGGCGAGGCCGATCAGATCCTCAAGCCGCGCCATGGCCGCCTGCCCGGCCGTGCCGTTGGGCGCGGCCGCGGTGCCGGTATCCGGCTTGGCCGGAGTGCGGATCAGCGCGCCGGATTCCAGATCGGCCTCGAAGGCCCGAACCTTGGCATCGGCCTCCAGTGCCCAATCCTTCAACAGCTCAACCTCGTCCTCCAGCTCTCTGATCCGCTGCCGGTAGGAGACGGCCACGCTGCGCCAGTCCGAGCCATCCGGCTCGTGGCGTACAACCTGGAATTCGGCCATGGCCTCCGCTTCCAGGAGCGCTTCGGACAGGCGTTCACGCTCAGCCTCGGCCTGCTCTGCCCGGCGACGCCACTGCCAGATCATCTCGCCTGCCGCCCGTTCATGGGCGTCGAATTTCTGCTGCAAGGCGGCAAGGGGATTTCGATTGTCCGGGCTCATCGTGGGAATCGCAGGCTCCGTCATTAAATCTCACCGCACTATCGGCTATTTAGGTGTAGATTGCACAACCCGGTACAGCCTATGGACATAGCAGCACCTTTTCCCAGACGAACCCGGCGACGGCCGAGTATCGCGGCACCTGGACCTGCGGGCATCCGGGGGTTCTTCTTCCGGTTGTTCATTTATTGGCCGTTAGTTAACCCGCTGCTGTGGATAGGATCATGGGGGCGCGGCGTTATCGTCCTGCTCTGGGTCGCCGCGCTCTGGTGGCCGCAACCGCAATACTCGTTGCCCGCCTTCCTGTTGCTCTGGGTGCTGCTGGCGATCCTTGCGCGTATTGATGCCGCGCGCGGGGCTACAGTCGAGCCATGGCAATTCGCGCGGTTCGCCACTCCGGAACGGCTGCTGCCGCTGCTGATCGGCCCGGTTATCACCATTGCCGGGGTGATGTGGTACACCGGGCGCGTACCAGTTATCCGGGACGAAGAGCGCAATGCTTTGGTCTTCCTCATCAATGTCTCTATCTTCTCGCTGGCGTTTCCGGTGTTCTTTCCGTTCTGGGGTGAGGTGATCCGGCGGTTGCTCGGTGAACCGAAAAACGGTTCTCCCGCTTCCCATGGATCGGCACAATTCCTGACCGAGATAGGTCGCCTGGTCGGCGCGGAGGGCCTGCTGATTGGCAGGGCCGGGACCGCCCTGCCCTATCGGTATGCCGGTCGCATCCTCGCCAATCCCGACCCTCGGCACATGGTAACCGTTGCAGCGAACGGCGCAGGGAAAGGGGTCTCGGCCATCGTGCCAAACCTTCTGGCCTATGAAGGCTCGGTGCTGGCTATCGATCCCAAGGGCGAACTGGCAGCGATTACGGCCAGGCGGCGCGAAGCGCGCGGCCAGCAGGTTTTTATCCTTGATCCCTGGGCGCTGACCGGGGCGGACACCGCGTCGTTCAATCCGCTTTCGATCCTGACCGACGATAATCCGGATATCGTCGAGGATGCTGCTCTGATTACCGATGCCCTGGTTTTCGACGACGGCGGCTCGGACCCGTATTGGAACCTCGAAGCGCGGAACATGTTGCAGGGGCTGATCCTGCACATCGCGACCGACTACAGTTTCGAGGATGAGGACCGAACGCTGCTGACCCTGCGGCGGCTGATAACCCTCGATGCCGACGCCTTCGACGAGCTGCTGGCCGACATGCGGTCGAACCCGGCTGCCGATGGGGCGGTAGAGCGGATCGCGAATGCGCTCTCGGCCATGCCGGAAAAGCAGTTCGGATCGATCCGGGCCACAGCACGGGTTTCGACGGATTTTCTGGAGAGCCCGCGCATGGCGCGGGTTCTGAAGCACAGCGATCTCGATCTCACCCAGCTGAAGCGGCAGCCGACGACGGTCTATCTGTGCCTTCCGGCGGCGCGCCTCGGTACTCACAATCGCTGGCTGCGGCTGATGATTGGTTTGGCGCTGGAAGCGATGGAGCGGGAACGGGCGCGGCCGGAAAGGCCCGTGCTGTTCCTGATGGATGAGTTTGCGACGCTTGGATACATGCGGTCGATTGAAAATGCAGTTGGGCAGATACGCGGCTTCGGGGTCCAGCTCTGGATCATTCTTCAGGACCTGAACCAGCTGAAGGCGCTTTACCGGGATCGTTGGGAAACCTTTCTTGGCAATGCCGGAACGGTGCAGTTCTTCGGGATCAACGATCAGTTCACGGCGCAATACGTTTCGCGCGTCCTCGGAGAGCAAACAATCATGGTCACCTCGAAAACCTACCAGACACAGAGCAGGTGGTCAGTGAACGAGTCGGAGCGGGGTCGGGCGCTGATGACCCCGGATGAAATCCGGCGTCTTCCTGAGCATCAGCAGATTGTGCTGATGCAGGGACAGTCTGGTCTGGTTGCCGACAAACTGCGCTACTTCGGCGATCCGGAGTTCGAAGGGTTGTTCGATGAGAACCCGTTGCTGGCAAGTGCTTCCAGGTCGTCCTGAGAGAGTTAGAATCTGTTAGAGTCAGAGTTACGGGCTTTGTCCGACAAAGCTATCTGATTGATGTTAATCCGTGAATCCGGATTTTGAAGGGGCTCCCGGTGTGTAAAGTGACGAAAGCCGGTGTGCAAAGTGACGAATCTCGGTGTGTAAAGTGACGAAAGCCGCCGAGAGTTATCCACAGGCAACACTGAGCCGCGCCGGTGTGTGAAATGACGAACTTGCTTGACCGGTGGTGTGTGAAGTGACGATAGTCAGGCGATGGTGTGTGAAGTGACGAATCTCGATGCGACCGGGCGGTGTGTGAAGTGACGATTGATCGTTCTCCCCTGTTACCGGACCGGCATCCCCAGCGTGACCTGTTTGTCTGCGATATCGTGGACGCGGTCCCGAAGGGTGAC
>CP031596.1:0-4761 GCA_003217735.2 Marinibacterium anthonyi
ATGAAACATACAGGTTGGCGCAAGCCGACACCGGGTCTTGGCATTGCAGAGCAGCTTGCCCAAGCCGGTGAACAGGTAGCTATACCCAAAACGCGTGCCTTCGTGGCTCTGAAGCGCGTGGGCGCCTACATTGGCCTCAAGGCCGGAGACATGTTGCTCCTCGACACGCTCGGGGCCTTTACCCAGGCCCAGGACTGGGAGGAGGGACAGCGCCCGATCGTCTGGGCGTCCAACGCCTATCTGATGGAGCAGACGGGGTTCTCGCTTTCGGCGCTTAAGCGCCATGCGCGGCGCCTGGCTGAGATCGGGGTGATCTCCTTTCAAGACAGCCCTAACGGCAAGCGGTGGGGCCGCAGGGACGTCGAGGGGCGCATTATCGAGGCCTATGGCTTTGATTTGTCGCCGCTTTCGGCGCGTGTCGAGGAGTTCGAGGAGCTCCATGCCGATTTGCATGCCGAGCGCGAGCTCTGTCAGCGCCTGAAGCGCCAGATCACAGTTGCACGACGTATGATCCGCGCTCGGATCGAGGCGGCCGTCAGCAGCGCGCTGCGCGGTCCCTGGACGCAATTCACAGGTCTTTTCGAGGAGCTTCTGGACCGGCTTCCTCGTCGCCATGAAGCGTCTGAGCAGCTTGCTCGGCTGCTGACGTGGTTCAAGGAACTTCAGGAACGCGTCGAAGCTGCCTATCTCAAGGCAACTCAGGTGGTCGAGTCTGTGGAAAACACGCTCACAACCAAGGAACAAGCCTCTGAGAAGACTCAAAAAATGAACCCCAGGGAGGTCACTTCTGACCCTCATATACTAATTACAAACCAACTTAATCCTGTAACTCGTAATTCCTCAGAAAATGAGGAAGTCGCGGCCGTGGTGCCCAATGCTCAGCCCGAAGATCAGGTTGATAGGGAGCTGGAAGAGTGGGTGGCAGAGGTGCGCAAGAAGCGCGCAGCGCTGGATCTCCCAACCGTCATGCAAGCCTGCCCGGAATTCGCATCCTGGGCGCGCAATATGGGCGGGTTCCTGAAAGATTGGGGCGATCTTCACCGGGTTGCAGGTCAACTCAGGCCGATGATCGGTGTGTCCGAGCATGCCTGGAACGTGGCGCAGGAGCGGTTGGGCAAACAGGTGGCGACAGCGGCGCTGGCGCTTGTCTTCGAGAAGCATTGCGCAGGGGAAGTTTCCTCGCCGGGCGGCTATCTGCGCGGCATGGTCGAGAAGGCCGGGGCAGGGGAGCTGCATCTCGAGCGCAGCTTCTATGGCAGGCTCAGCGGGCAGGCGGCGTGATGGGGCAGGGGGTCAGAGACCGGCTGCTTTGGTCAGGTTCACCCGGAACCGATCGCGCCGGCGCTGGTAGCGGCGGGTCATCTCGGCCGAGGCGTGTCCCAGTTGTTTCTGAACGTAGCGTTCGTCGACTTCCGCCGAACTGGCGAGGCCGGCGCGCAGCGAGTGGCCAGAGAACAGCGCCAGGCGCTCCTTTTCGGGCAGTTCGGAGCGGATGCCGGCGTCTAGCACCGTGCGCTTAATCAGCCGGGCAACATGCTTGTCGTTGAGCCGTGTATCGAGGGCGCGCTTGCCATCGCGCGAGGTCCCTACAAAGACAGGGCCGAAGTCGATCTTCGCAAAGTGCAGCCATTGCTCGAGAGCATGCACGGGGCAGGTCTGATCCTTGGAGCCGCGGCCGATCTCGACCTCGCGCCAACCGGTTTTGGCGTTGAGGGTCAGGAGGGCGCCTTTCTCGAAGATCTCGATCCAGCCGCCGGAGTCCGGCGTATCGTCTTTGTGTACGTCGAGGCTGACGATTTCCGAACGGCGCAAACCACCGGCATAGCCAAGGAGCAAGATCGCGCGATCTCTCAACCCGCGTAGGTCGTAGGGTAGGGTGGCCACCATCGCGAGGATGTCTTCGGCCAGGATCGCTTCCTTCTGCACCGGCGGTCGCGCGTGCTTGCGCTTGATCCCGGCCAGCACCGTGGCGATGTGCCGGTTCTTGCGATCGAGGGTGAACCCGCGTTGTGCGTAGTTCCAGGCCAGACCGGACAGGCGGCGGTCGATTGTCGAGACGGATAGGGCAGGGGAGGGGCCCGAACCGGAAGCGAGGTCCGCGAGGTAAAGCCCGATCATCTCCGGCGAGGGAGGCAGCGGCTCCGCGCCTTTCATCCGGCACCAGCGGGTGAAGTGTTCCCAGTCCTTTGTGTAGGCCTTCAGCGTATTGTCCGAGGCTGCGGCGCGCGCATAGCCCCGGGCGGTGTCGACCAGCCGGTCAAGCGTGCCAGATCCCGCGACATGGGCGGGCAAAGCGATGCCAGCGGTTTCCTCTTTATCTCTCACGTCGACACGCGCATCATCCAAGTCACCAGAGGGCGTAAACATCGATTTCTCGGTCTCTGTGGGCATTTTCCAGAAAATCCGGCGGTGAAATTGAACTGCTTCCGAGCGTATCTTGTCGTGTCCGATAAGGCAAACTTATCGGACATAACTGCGAACAGCAAGGTGGGGCGGTTTTTGCATCATATTGTGGACGAAAGCGCCGCGAGAGACTAGTGTTGTGGCATGACATACCAGCCAGGGGCCCTCTCAAACGACCCGACGACCTTACCGCATTTACCCGGCTGGGTCACCTCCGGCCGGGCGGAAGCCCTTGAATCTGTGGCCTTTCGGTCAGGCGTGGCGCTCACGGTACTCGATCAGCTGGTCGGCGATCCCAGGCATGGTGTGCCGGTGAAACTGCTCGCCAACCGGCTGGCGCTGAGCGCCGCGACGGCGACCTCGAAACTGGAAGGGCGGCTGGCGAGGGAGGTGGATATTCGGGATGCCTACTATCTGACACCACCGGGAGAGGCGCGTGGACCGGATGGTGATCTCCTGGCGTTCTGGAGGGATGCCGTGCGGTTGCGGATGAGCGGATCCGGCGAGATCGCAGACGTGGTCGGTCCGAACTTCGCGGGCGAGGTGGGCGTCTGGCTCGATGCGGGTTTGGAGCAGGTCAGGACCCAAGGACCGCTGGCAGGCTGCGTGGCCGTCCTGCGGGTCGTTCTCGAGGCCGACGACCGGGCGGAACGGATCGCCTGCCTGCTGTCGGATGTCGTTCTGGGGCGGGCGCTGAACTGGAAGATCGTGCTGCCGGTCTCGGCGCCTCGACTGATGAAGGCGGCACTGCGCGACCTGACGTCAAAAGGGGAGGGGGCCGAGCTGGCAGTCCAAGTGCGGATCCTCGAGTCCATCGAGGCCACCGTCCGGCTGGCGCGAGACTTCGCCCGCCGCGCCGAGGCTCTGCGGTCTGTGGCGCCGAAACTGCGAGCGAAAGGATCGGACGCGGCCGTCGATCTGTTCCTGACCGAAGATGCTGTGGCCCCGGCGTCCATGCTGTCGCCGCGCATCCGGGGCACCTCGATCTCCATGACGGACCGCGCCGCGCGGCGGTTTTGCGACCGGCTTGTTGAGCTGGGCGTGGCGCGGGAACTGACCGGGCGGCCGACCTTCCGGCTCTATGGGATCGCATCATGACGGTTGCGACAAGGAAACGGAAACCGGCGGAGGAGGGCGGCGCCGTCTTTGACAGGGAGCTCGATGACCTGCCCCAAGAGCTGCGCTGGCGTGAATGGATGGGGCGGATCGAGGCGGTGCTCTTTGCCAGTGCCTCGCCGGTTGGCCGCGAGGACTTGGCGCGCGTGGTGGGGCAGGGGGCCTCGATCGAGATGCTGATCGACGACATCCAGGCCGAGCTGACCGGTCGTCCCTACGAACTCGCGCAGGTGGCTGGCGGCTGGATGTTCCGCACGCGACCTCAGTTTGCCGACGCGATCAAAACCGCCGCTGATCTAGGCGACCAGTCCCTGGCTTTTACCGAGATGGAGATGGGGGTGCTCTGCGCGATCGCCTATCACCAACCGATCGACCGGGCGGGCCTCGCCGACATCTTCGGCAAGGAGGTCAGCCGCGACCTGCTGGCCCGGCTGCGGTACAAGGATCTGATCGCCAGTGGGCCACGATCTCCGCGACCCGGGGCCCCGCATACCTTCGTGACGACCGAGACGTTCCTGGTGACCTTCGATCTGCAGAGCCTGCGGGACTTGCCGGAGTTAGGACTGGGCGGCCCAAAGTGAAGGCGAGCGCACTCACGATCGAAGCAATCGTTGTTCCGCCATCAACGCATCCGGTTCACACAGAGACTTACCTGAATGCTCTCTCTGACACAGAATGGTCCGAGCTACGTGCAAAAGCGACGCGCTCCCGTCGAACAGGACAGCCTGCCCTTCTTTGTGGCGATTGCGGTCATTCGGTGTACGGACGAGAGTCGAGCAACGGGCGCCGGCACTGCTTTCACTTTGGAACCGAGACAAAGGACTGCCGGTGGGCCTCGGCCAATGCATCCAGCTTTCGCTCCATAGATGCGAACAAGTTTCAAGGACAGCAGGAAGGTGCGCGTCACAAGCAGCTAAAGGCCATGATCTGCGAGATATTGGAATTGGACCCTTATGTAGCAGCGGCTGGCATCGCTCCTGAACGCTATACAAAAGGTCACGAGGGACAGTACGCATTCCCGGACGTCTATGCGTCCAATTGCTATGGTGGACCGGTGGCGTTCGAAATTCAGCTGTCCACCACTCAACTCCCGACCATTACTCGCAGAGAAGATTTCTGAGCTACCCCCCGAAATTCGGACACTGACATAAGCTACGATTTGCAGTCTGCTGATCTTCGACGAGAAGGAGATCAGAGATGTCGAAACGGAAGCAGCACGCGCCTGAGTTCAAGGCGAAGGTC
>CP031596.1:7790-21980 GCA_003217735.2 Marinibacterium anthonyi
CGCAATCGCCCGCCCCGCTGCGCGAGATGAAAGCTCCGCGCGTCGGGCGATTGCTCAACCCGCGCCAATGGGCGTAGACAACCACCGGGCTCCGGTCGCGGCTGGATGAAAGTTCAGTGGCAGGTCAGACGCGCATGGAGACCCCGGTAACGAATTGTTGGCTGGTTCTGTCTTCGATGTCTTGTTCCCGGAAGGTGCGTTCCAGCGTCTCAAGTTGACCGAGGATGGGAAAAGCGCCTGACGGGTTCGCGATTACCTACGACTGTCTGGATCTGGCAAGAAGTCTTCCAGTGTGGGGATGCGATCATCCTCGTTCAGAATGCGTGTCTGTGACCAGAGAATTGATGTCTCATAGAATGCACGACACACCACTTCCCCGTTTTCTTCTACCCAATGTGTTGCTTCGGGGATCAGAGCCTCCGGAAGTGGGTGCCGAGCATGTGGATTGTGAAATACCTCGAGTTCCGCGCACCAGGGTTCATAACCTTGTGGCCAGAGCGATCGATACTCATCGCTCGTGACATCGAGGCAAAACGGTATCCCTTTCAACGCGCCCGGTGTTCGATCAAAAAAATTTCCGATCCGAAAGTAGCGAAAGCCCTTGGTGTCCGCTCCCGCCGAGATCGGAACCCGGCTCAGTTTTGAGATAGAGCACGCATTCGAGAAGATCACAGCCGACAACTCAGCGTGCCTTTCATCGGTGAACAGGCCGGCCGGAAACGGGTTCTCACCCAGAAGTTCGGTTCTTTCAGTCGGCACAGCCACTCGCTGACCATCAATGTCTTTTGGCTCAGCACCTAGGCCGTAAAGATAGCCCACGAGTGCTTCGCGACTCCAGATCATCGACGCGGGAGCGTGAAAATCAGCGAGGGCAATCGCAAAAGGCATGTCTTTGACATGCGCAAGGCGATGATAGCCCTTCTGCAGTTTGCTTCCCAAAGTCTTGGCAAATCGCACCGCGGCTGAACCGAAGAAAAGCTCCTCACGGGCTTCTGGTTGGACACTCGGTGCAGCGTTCACGTGGTCATACGGGACGGGTGGATTGGCCGTAACGGCTTCCACCCATGCCGATCCGCCTTTGCGGTTTTCGATCCGAAAATCAGGGGAAGGATGCGGCTGTTCCACGAGCAAACCCTGTTCGCGAAAACTCGCCAATAGCTGCGCCTCCCAGAGGCGCGTGTGGAAGTTGCCTGTCTGACAATCTCCAGCCCAGTTTTTGTCCGGATTTGGCATCGCTAAGTACAGCTGATTGAGCGTCCAAGCCGCCACGTGATGGGATGGTGTGGTCAGTGCGCTAAACACCTTGCTCGGCTGACGATTGCCTATGTCGTGCAGTGCCGGCCGAGGGGCGGTGTTGGCTGGTAGTGTTTCCTTTTGCTGATTGCAGCAAAGTAGTCGCTCCAACTCTTCGAGGGCCGCGTTCTGTGATGCGATACCGGTCTCTGCCTCAACCTCCACCCACACGCCGTCAACCCGTCGCCGCATGACAAGGACACCAAAATCCGGTGTTTGCACATGCTGGGTGATGACACCGTAGGCAATGCCATCTTCGCTTTGCCACGCTCCAATGGGAGGCCGGATGCCGAAACCATGACCGCGTGGCAAAGCAAGGGCGTAGAGATCGAAGAGCGACCGCGGCAGAAGCTTCAGCGTGTGTGGGCCTTCGTTTGCGCTGTTCATCGAGTCACAAACTCCGGCCAGCTAAGGGGTTGCTGGTTGATAATGATGCGAACCACTTTCTGCTCAAGCGCACGTTGCAGAGCTTGAGTAAAGTTGGTCATGTTGCTGGCGACAGATTCACGCCTGATCGCATGCCTCCAATTGATCTGCTCGCCGTCCTGAAGCGGCCAATTCAGCAGATGAACCAGGGCCATATGGCCAAACATCATGCCGTCATCTTCTCCGGCGACGAACTGCATCTCGATGTGGGTCTCGGAATGAAGCTGATGCTCCGACAAATCCCAAGTGGTAAAAAGAGTTGTGACATCGTTATCCAGTGCATCTGCAGGTGCCCCGCCTGCAGAAGTGAAGCCGACCTTATCGACACGCATCTGCCATTGTTCGTTTAGGCTATCCTCCGACTCTTCTGATGCGAGGAGTTTCTCCTTTTTGAAGCGTAGATGAACACCTGCTCCCGGCGCGATTTTATAGGCGACATCCCCCGCGAGAATGCCAAGCAGGCTTTCTTTGATCGCTGCTTCAAACCGGATATTGAAGTTCTTTTTCGCCTTGGTGAGGTGCCGCGCCTCGAAGAGTATCCAGATGCCGTGATATTTCCACGCGATGAGCAGTGGCATTTGCAGGGTGTCTGCGTAGGTTTGCAATCGTGCTAGGTAATCGGGTCTGAATGAGAGGGTGGAGGCCTTTTTCGATTTAACCTCGATGAGGACTGGCCCTGACTCCTTGTATATGGCGAGGAGATCTGGGACCTGATAGCTAGCATGCGATTGGCTCGGCGCTTGGTGTTGGTCGAGCTTGTGGATCAGCCGCGTCTTGCCAAGCCAACTGCAAACGGCGATGAATTCGTCCTCTGCTGGTAGTCCGCGATCCAGGCGACGGACTTGCTCAGCGATCTGAATTGGATCGGCGTCTCTGCCGAGTTCCGCGAGCACCTCCTGTATCAGTCTTTCATCATCGTCTGCCATTTCGACCTTTCTGGGCATACTCGCGGTTTTCCGCCTTCGTTGTGCATGCTGCTACGCGCAATAATGGTTGCGCCTACAAGCGATTCTTGCGCCTAGACTTGATAATTGCGCGTAAACCAGCATAGTTGCGTCTATAGCATGCGCGCAAGAAAGACGACGATGGCCAACAAAGTCCCGGACGATGCCCTCAATGAACTGCTCGACGTCGTCGCCGGTCATCCGGATGGCATCGCTGCACCTGGCATTGCTGAGAGACTGACGGAGGACATCCCACGCCGAACCCTGCAATACCGGTTGAAGCAGCTTGTCGCCAAGGGACAGCTACATATGGAGGGCAGCGGTAGGTGGGCGCGATATCGTCTGGCAACTAAGGATAGTCTGGCAAGGACCGAACTAGATGACGAAGGCCTCGACTATAGAGATCTCATTCCCCTGTCGGATGAGGGAAAGCGCATTCGGGACTACGTCCAACAGCCTGTCGCGGCACGCAAGCCAGTCGGTTACAATCAAGAATTCCTGAACCAATATCAGCCAAACACATCCTTCTATCTTGGAGACGAGGATCGCGAACGGTTGGAACGGATCGGCAAGCCACAAACGTCCACGCAGCCCGCCGGTACCTACGCAAAACTCATTCTCAATCGTCTACTGATTGATCTTGCCTGGAACTCCAGCCGCTTGGAAGGCAACACCTACTCGCTCCTCGACACGAAGCGATTGATCGAATTTGGCGAGGAGGCCACTGGACGAGCGCGCGTTGAGGCTCAGATGATCCTTAACCACAAAGACGCCATCGAGTTTCTGGTGGGCTCAGTCGAGGAAATCGACTTCAACACTTACACGCTTCTCAACTTGCATGCGCTACTCTCAAACAACCTCTTGGCCGATCCAGTCGCTTCGGGGCGCCTGCGCTATATCGCAGTTGGCATAGAAAGGTCCGCGTTTCATCCGCTTGAACTACCCCAAAGGATTGAAGAGTGTTTCAACCAGCTCCTTGCCAAGGCCTCGAAGATCAAAGACCCGTTTGAGCAAGCCTTCTTTGTTATGGTGCACATTCCCTATCTTCAACCGTTTGATGACGTGAACAAACGCGTCTCGCGTCTCGCCGCCAATATCCCCCTCATTCGACGCAATCTCTCTCCACTCGCATTCACTGACGTGCCACAACGCGCCTACACGGACGCTGTTCTAGGGGTCTACGAACTCAACGACACGGCTCTTCTCAGGGACGTCTTTCTTTGGGCCTATGAACGCTCTGCAGCCCAATACGCTGCCGTCAGGCAGTCTCTGGGAGAACCAGATCCGTTTCGATTGAAGTATCGCACGGAAATCCGCGACGCTGTGGCTCAAATTATTCGCTCGAAGCTTGGGCGCAGTGAAGCTGCACGCCAGATCGAAAAGTTGTCTGCAGGGGGTATCGCCGCAGAGGATCGAGAAATCTTCACGACTGTGGTTGAAGATGAGCTTCTCGGTCTTCACGAGGGGAACTTCGCGCGGTTCCAGGTGCGACCATCCGAGTTTCGCGAATGGCAGAGAGTATGGATGAAGTAGTGACCGATAGCGCGTATCCCGTTGTAGAGGCCGATGACTTCGCCCGCCGATTTTCGATGCGATCAGGAAAGCTCATGTGGCTCTTGGGTGCCGGCACGTCGGCGTCAGCGGGGATCCCAACCGCATGGGACATGATCTGGGAATTCAAACAGCAATTATATGTCAGTCAGCGGCGCGTCGCCTTGAACACGGTAGCAGACCTCTCGAACCCAGCGGTCCGACGGCAGATTCAGGACTTCATAGCTGGTCAGGAGGCGTTTCCGGACCCAGACTCGCCAGAAGAATATGCCGTTCTTTTTGAGGCAGTATATCCAAGCGAAGCAGACCGGCGAACTTACATAGATGCGAAGATATCTGGGGCCAAACCATCTTTCGGGCACGTTGCTCTGGCGACTCTCATGAAAGCTGGGCATACCAAACTTGTCTGGACGACTAACTTCGATCCCCTTGTCGCGGATGGTTGCGCGAAGGTCTTTGGTGGCACTGGCAATCTGACGACTGTGGCTCTCGATGCACCTGACATCGGTCGCGAGACAATCAACGGCGAGCGCTGGCCTGCAGAAATCAAACTGCACGGCGACTTCCGGTCACGTCGCCTCAAGAACACTGGAGACGAGCTTCGCCAACAAGACGCGACACTGCGCGATCTTCTTGTCGGCACTTGCACGCGTTCTGGCTTGGTAATCGCGGGGTACAGCGGACGTGATGAGTCGATAATGAACACACTCGAGGAAGCGCTGGAACATGCCTCACCCTTTCCCAGCGGCATTTTCTGGCTGCATCGTGGCGAAGGCAATCCGCTCGAAAGAGTATCTTCCTTTCTGTCAGCCGCTTCAGAAAAGGGCGTTGATGGCGGCCTTGTCCGGGTTGAGAACTTTGATGAGTCTCTGCGTGACCTCGTACGCTTGATTCCAGATCTGGACACAACTCAGTTGGACGAATTTGCCTCAGAACGCTCTGTTGTTTCAGCGCCGCCCCGCATTTCAGGCAAACGCAGCTATCCGGTTATTCGGCTGAATGCACTGGAGGTAAAATCTCTACCGACAATCTGTCGGCGTGTAGAATGCAATATCGGCGGGTATAAAGAAGTAGCGGAAGCAGTAAATGCCGCGGGAGTGGATGTCCTTGCAACACGATCTGCAAAGGGTGTTCTCGCGTTCGGTTGTGACAGCGACGTCCGCGCCGCCCTCGCAAACGTCAGTATTACAGAGTTCGATCTCCATGAAATCGAAACACGCCGCCTCCGCTACGACAGCCAGGAACGAGGCTTGCTCAAGCAAGCTATCTCGCGGGCTTTGGCGAGAGAACATGGTCTCACAATAAAACATCACCGCAGCGTCGATTCTCTGAAACCAGCAGATGTTACAGACGAAAGATGGGCCCCTCTGAAGCGTGTCGTCGGCAGCCTTTCAGGTAGCGTGCCAACACAAGCTGATTTGACTTGGCAGGAGGGCGTTGTCGTAAGGCTCGAATGGGCTGACGACAAGTTATGGCTCGTCTTTGAACCGCGAACACTCTTGGAAGGTGTGACCGAAGAAAATCGCGCCGCCGCGACGGATTTCTCACGTGAACGAAGCGTGAGACGATACAACAGACCGCTCAATGAACTTGTTTCTTTTTGGGGTGATTTGCTCTCGGCCGAGGGTCGAGAGCTTCGTGCTCTCAACGTGAGTACCGGAGTTGACGCCTCTTTCACACTCGGAACAACCACCGCTTTCTCAAACCGGTCGCGCCTATGACAAGCCAAATTTCGCCGCATCTTTGGTTCCCTGAACCTAGTCTGTCGTTTCATCCCGATCATGCTGGAGACGTCGATACACATCCCTTGAGAGGACTGTTGCGATACGGCCCCTATTCGGCTGGTCTTGTCCCAGACCCAATCCGCGTGGCGACAATCTCCCCATCGGGAGAAAGCCAGCGTCTCTATGACTTCATGAAGGCACTTAACAGCAAGTTCGATCCCACTGAACGGCGAGATTATCTTCCGCCTTGGCCGGGATTTCGAAGCGTGTTCAACCTCAATATGCGAGCAGCTGAAAAAGGGTGCCATATCCAATTGGATGAGCGCTTGGAGCACGAAATGACTGACTCCGGCACACCGCATATTGTCCTCTCGTCACGTCTCACACGGGCGCTGCAAACACTCGACGCAATGCGTGAGCGCTTCGATGTTATCTTCATCTATGTTCCGCAATCGTGGTCGGCCGGCTTCTTCGGCAACACTGATGAGGACTTTGATCTGCACGATCACCTCAAGGCGGCAAGTGCAGCGCGACGGCTTCCAATCCAGCTTGTAAGAGAGGACAGAGCGCTGGCGTACCCCCACAAAGCAAGTGTCATGTGGCGTATTGGCTTGGCACTCTATTCAAAGGCAGGTGGAGTTCCTTGGAAGCTGGCTGATTCAGATCCAGATACGGCTTACATCGGGATTTCCTATGCGGTACGGCCCGCCGAATCTGATAAACCCCGCTTTGTGACATGCTGCAGTCAAGTTTTCGACGGCGATGGTGCGGGGTTAGAGTTCGTAGCCTATGACGCTAACGAGGTTGATGTGCAGCGCGATAATCCGTTCTTGTCTCGCAACGAAATGTTCCGGGTCATGACACGCTCTCTTGACCTCTATCGGCGCAGACACGCAGGACGAACACCTCGGCGTGTTATCGTCCACAAATCGACGGAGTTTAAGTTCGAAGAGATCGACGGCTGTATGGAAGCACTGCACCTGTGTGAAGCCGTCGATCTGGTTCAAATCGTTGAAGACGTTCCATGGCGGGGTGCGAAGATTGACTCGCCAAAGGGCGCTAATCGAAAGGGAACGCCTGCAGGATACCCGGTTGATCGAGGTTCACTTTTGAGCCTTGGACCACGAGAGTGCCTATTGTGGATGCATGGCAATGTTGCCGGCATCAATAATTCTGGCTCTTACTTTCAAGGTTCACGAAGCACACCACGACCGATCAGGCTTGTGCGTCATGCTGGCCACGGGCCGTGGGATGACACCGCACGGTCTGCTTTGGCGCTGTCCAAAATGAACTGGAACAATGACGGCCTCTACGACCAGCTCCCGGTGACGATGAGTTACGCAAAGGTGCTTGCACGGGTCGTCAAACGAATGCCCGGTCTTGGAAAGGCACCTTACCAGTTCCGGTTCTTCATGTAGCCGTTGTTTGAGCGGTGAGCGCGTTATGATCACATCATTTGCAGAATTTCTTGAGCAGCTCCAAGCAAAAGAAGCAGAACTTCTCGCTGCGGAATCGGTGCAACACGCGCCAACGATTGGTGATATGTATGAAGGCCTCACTCGTGAGCTTGTTAAACGGGCGATTCCAAAGGAGCTCAATCTTCGCCTTGTCGACGGTTTTGTCATCGGTGTTGACGGAAAACACAGTCATCAAACCGACGCAATGCTCGTCAAAGGGGACCGTGGTCGTCAGCTCCCAAAAACGGATACGTGGGAATGGCCGATCGCTGACGTCCTGGCGGTGTTTGAGGTCAAGAAAAACCTTTACGGGAATGAACTTGTCGACAGCATCAACAAGATGCGAACCATCTCGCTCCAGCAAAAGGAACAGCTCTCCGAGAACAGGCAGGTCCATCTCGGTCCGTCGAACAGCGCGTTCGCCCGACTTTTGGGCCGGTCTCCCGAGAGTGGCGAGCTCGGCGATCTTACCTCTGCGACTGGTGAGCTCTTGAGAACATTAGCTCATGAACAGCTCGCTCCGGTCAGAGTCGTTTTTGGGTATGACGGCTATGTCGACGAATTTGGACTTCGCAATGGCTTCTTGGACGCGCTCAAAAAAGTACCCGATGGGTTAGCTGGGCCAGCTGTCCTACCCAACCTTATTGTTTGTAGAACGAACACGCTACTAAAGCTGAATGGGCATCCGTATATTGTTCCTGAGTTAGATGACGGACAATGGCACATTTTCGGTTCGACCCGCAAAGCTCCGATGGTTCTTCTGCTCGAGTTGCTATGGACAAGGCTGAGCAATGAATTTCAAGCACGGTTTCCCGTGGATGATACTCTCAAAATGGAAGCTATTGCTCCACTTCTTAGTGGAAAACCAATTGTCGACCTAGATCGACGCGGGTGGATGTTTTACGCCAAGACGTTGACCAGGAAGCAGCTAGCAGAGGTCGAGACGCAGCATTGGACACCTTTCGAGGTTACGCTCGAAGAACACGTGATTTTTGCGTTGGCAATGAACCATGTCGGCTTGGCACTAAACGATACGGATTTGTTGGACGCCGCAGATCACTATGGATTGGATCTAGCAGATTTTGCAGATCGGTTGGTTGCAGCCCGATTGTTTTCATGGAGGTCCACGGGCTTGGCGCATCCAATCGCTGATACAATCCATCAAGCGATCTCACCCGACGGCCGATTTTGGCTTTCGGCGAACAACGATCTTTTGCAGCTCTGGATTACTGAGAATTTCGGTTAGCTCTGGCCTAACTACCAATACCGAGTTGTAGGCAGTTGTGAGCAATTCACATGTGCTTTCCGGACACGAAACATTTAACCATTCAATGCCGATCGCCTGACGACTTCCAGATTACTGCATCAGATTGCAAGACAAGGCAGCGGTTTATCGCCAATCAATTAGCGCCACTCTCGGTTCAACTGATTTTCTTCAACAGTGCGGCACGCGCAATTGGCTCGCACCCCTGCCAGGCCTTCTCGGACTGACTGATGAGGCGTCTGCTCCTTTCATCGCTCGGACCATGAATGATGGCGGATCGAACCTTGTAGAATTGTCTCAGTTGACCTCCGCCATCCTCGACCACCTCGTACTTCATGGCGCAACGCCCGCGCCCGGCGAGACCGATCACTGTCCCCTGCCCCAGACCGACGAGGTCGAACTCGCCATTGCGACGCTCTTTGACACCACCATCGGCCTTCTCACCGGCAGCCAGTTGGAAGACAATCTCGAAGAGATGCTCTGGTCTCTGACCTCGATCTTCCATCGCCGGCTGACCCATATCCAGAAGCTCCTCGATGACAACGAATTTGAGGTCCGGGAAAGTCTGGCCATCCAGGACGGCTCCGAGGTCGCCTCGGTCGAACTCGAGCGCCTCCAGATAATCGGGCTCAAACTCTGGGACCATCGCGACGCTTTCGAGCAGATGCGCGATCTGGCCGTGGACCACTTCTCGGCCGCCACAGGCTCGCCCTGGCTGCCCCGCACCGGATCCAAGGTCTCACATCGCGGTCTCACCTCCGCCGTGGTGGATAGCCGGGCCTATCTCTCTGCCAAGCGGCGCAAGGAGACCGAAGTGCACTGCCCCGAAGGCACGCGGATTGCTTTCTCAGGCGGGGACTATCAGGCTTACGATCTGATCTGGTCTGTACTTGATGCCACCCATGCGAAATATCCCGACATGGTGCTCTTGCATGGCGGCACGCCCAAAGGCGCCGAGATGATCGCGGCCCGTTGGGCAGATACCCGTGGCGTCACCCAAGTGGTCTTCAAGCCCGACTGGAAAAGCCACGGCAAGGCCGCCCCTTTCAAGCGCAACGACAAGATGCTCGAGACCATGCCACAGGGTCTGATCGCCACCCCCGGTTCGGGCATCACCGAGAACATCGTCGACAAGGCCCGCAAGCTCGGGATCCGCATCAAGAGGATCGGGGCTTAGGCCCCGGTTCTACCATGACATCAGTCAGAGCGCACTGTGCGGTTTGCTCTATGAATACACAGAGGTGCCAGTTCTGCGGGATCTGACCTGTCAGACTGCCGTGAGTGTTAACACCATTTCTAAATGGTGGCTGTGGGGAAACCCTCTGAAGCCTCGTGACGCTCTCGTCGTCCCGCGATAAGCGGGATATTCGCCGAAAGGCACCCCATGTCGGCCAGGAAACTGACGAGTCTGACGATCGTCTTGAACTCGCGCAATTTGAAGACGCTGCGGCTTGTGACGAGCATCTTCGAATCCTGGCCATCCTTCGTCACCGCGTGCACCACCCAGGAGCCATACCAACTATTATGGCGTTTCTCGGCAGTCTGATTGCAGATTACCTCGATGAGGTAGCCATCTGAGAGCAGATCGCGCAGGCCATCCTCGGTGACCACGTTCGGTGTTGCGCCGTCCAACAGCTAATCCTCTTCACTTATGCCGACACGTATCGGGATTGGAGCGGGCCCGAGCCTCTCCTGATCTTCCAAGTCGTACGCGTCGTTGCTCTGTTTCGGGATGCCATACGGGACATCCTCGAAGTTCGCGACGCGGCCGGGGTTAAAGTCGTCGCGGACAGATGCGCGTGTCTTCGTCTTGGCATTTCATCTTCTTCAGCCTGTCGGATCACTTTCTGCTTGAGGCCCTGGCAACTCCATCGAGGAACGGAACACGGGCCGGTGTAGCGTTGCGACGGGTCGTGGCATGTATCGAAAGATCAGGCGTGACAGTGCAAGGGATGCTTCGGCGTTCTTGGCTGTTGGCTGTTCACCCAGTTTCCTCCGCTGCCACAGCACTTCCCCCTTTGTCGGAGTTGCATGACATGCTGGTCGCAGCTGTCGTCCCGCCCACAAAGGTTGTCGCCGATCTTTTTCCCCTGCCCCTGCGGGCCATTCCTCGCGGATCAAAAGGACCGGCGCCTGCCCCTCTCCAGCTTGCGCTTCGCCTCCGGTGTGGCCGGGCCTTTGCCAGCTGCAAGGTGACCATCATTGCAACGCAAACAAGGAGAAGAGCAATGACCACGAACTGCATCAAATTCACCAGCGCCGACATCGAAACTGCCAAGGGCGTCGGCTCCATCTCGACCCTGACCTTCGACCTCGACATCACTGTCGAACCCGTCGCGAGCACGAACCCGATGGCCCCCACGCACCGCGTCCTCGGCCGCTCCCCGCGCGGCAAGCTGGTCGAGTGCGGCGGCATCTGGAAGAAGCAGAACAAGGAGACCGGTGCCGACTACTACACGCTGACCATCCGCGACCACAGCTTCAACGCCAACCTCGGCAAGGCCGCGAACCAGGACGATCTGTCCCTGCAGGCCGTCATCCCCTAGGGTCCGAAAGACGCCGCCTAACGTAAAGAATCGGCTGGGGCAACCCAGCCGATTTCCTCTGTTTCCCTTCGCGCTGACGGGCATTCCCCGCATCTTGGATGCCAGTGGTTAGTGCGCTTGGTGGAAGCAACTGATTACTGAATTGGCGCAAGGTGATGATGACGCAATCCCTTTCGGAGGAGACGGGTTCGTGGCTCCCCTAGCGTTCTGAGGCTTCGAGCATCTTTCATTTTGACAGCCGTGCAGTGTGGAAAAATAATAGAAAAACAAATAGTTAAGATGCATCTGGCGCAAGACTAAAGTTGACTGCACATCCGAGCCAGAGACAGTTTTCCCTAGATATTGGGCAGCTACCTTCTTCGATCGCTACACTTTGTCGAGGCACCTAGGCACGATGGTGGATTGGGTAAGATCTAACCGCCGGGCGAAAATCGTTGTTAAGACTCAGTTTTCCGTGTAGATGACACTTTAATGAGCGAAATCGCTGAAAAAGCGATATTTAGAGGGCAGGCGGATGCGAGAACGGTCTTTTGCGGCTGATACGAAGGATCAACCCTTCGACGAGATCATCCTACAGCAAGGAGAGTTGATTTCCGACCGCCTCAATATGTTGCGGCAGGAACAGTATCCTCCGGACGCCCAAAAAGGTCTACGTCAGTTTTCATTGGCCGAGGTTGCCTACTATCTCGGCGTGACGCAGTCGACCATTAAGAAGCTTCATCTCGAAGGCAAAGGTCCTGAACCTGAAACATCGTCGTCCGGGAGGCGCAGCTACTCGGCCGAACAGATGCTGGAACTGAGAGCATATCTCGACAAGCATGGCCGCCCCGGAAAACGCCGTTATGTCCCCTATCGGCAACCTGGCGAAGAACTGCACGTCGTGTCTGTCGTGAACTTCAAAGGGGGTTCCGGTAAGACCACTACCGCCGCCCACCTCGCGCAGCACTTGGCGTTGAAAGGGCATCGAGTTCTTGCGATCGACTTGGACCCTCAAGCCTCGCTCACAGCTTTGCACGGCATTCAGCCTGAACTCGACGACGTGCCTTCGCTTTACGAGACACTTCGGTATGATGACGAGCGCAAGCCGATCACAGAGGTGATCCGGCCAACAAACTTTCCCAACCTAGATATCGTTCCGGCAAGTCTCGAGCTTCAAGAGTACGAATACGATACCCCGGTTGCTTTGACGAGCAGCGATCCCCATGAGGGCCGTACGTTCTTCACCCGTATATCGAAGGCGCTTAGCGAGGTTGATGACCGATATGACGTCGTTGTGATCGATTGCCCTCCTCAGCTGGGCTACCTCACGCTCACGGCACTCACGGCTTCTTCCTCGGTCATTGTGACGGTCCACCCTCAGATGCTGGACGTCATGTCGATGAGCCAGTTTCTCCTGATGCTGGGCGGGATCATGAAGACGATCCGTGACGCTGGAGCGAACATGCGCCTGAAGTGGTTCCGTTACCTCGTAACGCGATTTGAACCAACGGACGGTCCCCAGAAGCAGATGGTTGGGTTCCTCCAGGCGATGTTCCCAAATCAGATGCTGTCGGCTCCTGTGCTGAAGTCTACGGCGATCTCCGACGCTGGGATTACCAAGCAGACACTTTACGAAGTTGAACGGTCTCAGTTCGTGCGGACTACTTACGACCGCGCAGTGACATCTTTGAATGACGTGAACGACGAAATCGCCGAACTGATCCACAAGGCTTGGGGGCGTGAATGACTAAGGTTTTGACAGCCGTGCAGAGAGCCAGTTTTGACAGCCGTGCAACTGTCGAAAAGCGCGCAGCGCGTAGGTTGGATTCTGACGAAAAGGAGATGGCTTGATGGCTCGCAAAGACCTCCTGAAGAGCGTCATGGCCGGCTCGCCGGAGCAGCCCAAGGATTCCGGCCGCTCTGGGTACGCAATGCGCGGTGCTTCGAAGTCGATGAAGGTTTCGATTGATAGCCTTGCAGAAAACTCGAAACGTCTCCTTGAAGGCGAAACCATTGTCGAGATCGATCCGCAATTGATCGATGTGTCATTCGTTTCGGATCGGCTTAGTGATGACGATGCTGCTTTCGACGAACTGAAAGCATCGATCGCAGCGGGTCGTCAGGACACACCGGTATTGCTTCGTCCGCATCCGGAAGCGGATGGCCGCTATATGATCGTCTTCGGGCATCGCCGTGTGCGAGTTGCATCGGCGCTCGGCCGTAAGGTTCGCGCGGTTGTAAAACCAATGGACGATGTGGCCCACATTCTTGCTCAAGGACAGGAAAACACTGCGCGTGCAGATCTTTCTTTTATTGAGAAGGCCCTATTTGCGAAGAGCCTCTTGGATATGGGGCAAGCGAAGGACGTGATTCAGTCCGCACTTACCATCGATGGGACGTTGCTTTCACGGATGCTGTCAGTGGCGCAGAACGTCCCTCGACACGTCATCGAACAGATTGGGCCAGCCAAGCAGATTGGGCGTGATCGCTGGGAAGACTTCAAGAAGTTGGCTTCGGAACCATCGAATGACAAGATCCTCAAGGGAGCTTTGGAGTTTGACGGGTTTCAGAACCTCGATAGTGATGCTCGCTTTGAGCTCCTGCACAGCAAGCTGGCAGAAGCGGGTAGGGTGCCGAAGCGCCGAAAAACGCGTGCCGCGCCCAAGAAACGAACCTGGACCGCTGGCAAAGGCCGCATCAAGGGTGTCATCGGTCGGTCCGGAAAGGCATTCAGCATTTCGCTTACGGCACAAGATTCAACCGAGTTCGGGGACTTTCTCTCGGGTCGGCTTGATCAGCTGTACAGCGAATTCCTCGCGACGAAAGAGGAGCAGTCAGAACAATGATCTAGGCAAAAGAAAAGCCCCCAAGCAGCGTGGCCTGAGAGCTAATCTGAAAAGTTTGGTCGCTTAGAAGATATCTCTCCCGCGAATCACTGTCAACAAGAACGCCACTTTGGCGAACGGCTTTCTTTTGCCTCCACATAACTGGAGGTGAGAAACAGGC
>CP031597.1 GCA_003217735.2 Marinibacterium anthonyi
ATGGATGAGCTAGGGGGAGAACGGGCAATGCTTCCGGCAAAGAAGCAGCGGGGACACTTCGTCCAAACCGACCGCGCAGCGCATGAAGCGTGGGGTCGGCTGGCAGTTAAGTCGCCCGCTGCCGGGGCGTTGCTGCATGTCCTGGTGGCGAATGTCGGGGAACAGAACGCTATCGTCGCCTCGCACAAAGTGCTCGCAAAACTCATGGGTTCCTCGCCTGCAACAGTGAAGCGCGCCATCAAGATACTGGAATCCGGGAACTGGGTCGAAGTTGTCCAGATTGGCGCAAGTGGCACGGTAAACGCCTATGTTCTGAATAGCCGCGTGGCGTGGACAGAAGGCCGTGACAAGCTCCGGTATTCGCGCCTGCAAGCCGAGGTTCTGGTCAGCGAGGATGAACAACCCGCTGGTGCTCTCGATGCGGCCAAGGAAGAGTTGCACCGCCTGCCCCGTGTCGGTGAGCTTCAGCTTCCAGCCGGTCAAGGTTTACCACCCGTTTCTCAGCCATCCTTTCCCGGTCTAGAACCAAGCTTGCCCGCCTTTGGCCATCCTACTGAAGATAGCGAATAGGGGTATTCACCGTGGCTAATGTTTCCATCCGTGAGGCGGTAAAGATTTACCAAGTATCCCGCCCAACACTCACAAAAGCACTGAAAACCGGCAAAGTTTCTGGTGTTCAGGATGGGAAAGGCCAGTGGCAAATTGATCCTGCAGAACTTGCCAGAGTTTACCAGCCACGGACGGAAAGCGCGAAAACAGGTGGACAAGATGAACCAGATAACTTTACCAACAAGAACACCCACTTGCCCGGTGAAGTTAATACGCTGAAAGCACAGTTGGCAGAGGCCGAACAACGCGCCGCCGTGGCCGAGGCACTGGCGGAAGAGAGGGGGAAGCACATCGAGGACTTGCGCCGGATGCTGCCTGCCCCGCAAGAGGCACAACGCCCCGGCTGGCGCTGGCCGTGGAAAAGGTGACGGAACAGAATGGCAGAAGAAACCCCACCGCCGCGCGTTGCGCCAACCGTCAAGAGTGCTCCGCGCATCCGTCAGGTGTATTGGTGCAAGCTACCCGACGACGCCCAGTTGCCCGAGTTCTGGAAAACACGGCCCGTGCTCATCATGTCGCTGAAAACGACCCTTCACGGCAAAGTCACAGTGCTGCCTTTCTCTACCAAGTCGCAGCCTGACAACCCACATGCTTACCCTATGCAGTCCCCGCTACAGGCGAAACAAGCGTGGGTGATCTGTGACCACCTGATGACGGTGGCCGTAAGCCGCCTAAGTCCACCTGGGCGAGTGATCCCGCGCATTTCCGAAGCCGATTTCGAGCACATTAAAGAGCGCGCGCTCAAGAATCTCCCATACTGAAAATCTTGACTCTGTGGCCACAGGATGCTACCTAAGGAGCCAGATACGGCGCGGGCAACCGTGACCGCTTCCCTTAGGTGGGAAATAGATGCGAAGGGGTGGCTAGTCCGCCCCTTTCGTTTTTTAGACCTTCTTCATGAAATATCTACCGTGTGAGTTCCGTCAGCAACTAGGTGCGCCGATAGCAAGGGCATCGAGCGTGAAGACCTCAAATATCGGAACGCTCGATGCCCTTGCGGGTTCAGTAAAGCAGCCGTTCATGCAGAGCGCGGCGAAATCTGACTCGAGCCCTTACTTCGGGATTTCTGCGATGCAGCCAACGGCGGCTCTTGGGTTTGACACTTGAAGCGATGGCATCTAGAAAAGTAATTCAGGGGTCCGCAAGAACCCCGTGAGGCGCCAGCCCAATCTTGCATCCTTCCAGTTCTCGCTCTTTGCATGGAGGATGCTTTATGGCGTCGTACAATGAAATCCCCGTATCTGCTCTGGCCCGTCTGATTGGGACTCCCTATTGTCCAACCCTTCTCGATGTGCGCATCGATGAAGATTTCGACGATGATCCAAGACTCATTCCCGGAGCTTACCGCCACCCGTTCAATTCTGTCGTTGATCTGGCCGAAACGCTCAAAGACCGGTCAGTGGTGGTCTATTGTCAAAAGGGCCTCAAGATTAGTCAGGGAGCTGCGGCCTTGCTGCGCGCTTCAGGAGTTAATGCAGAAGTCCTTGAAGGCGGGCAATTCGCATGGAGAGACGCGAAGCTCCCGTTGGTGATAACGGACAAACTGCCGCCGCTTGACGCGTTGGGTCGCACAGTGTGGGTGACGCGCCATCGTCCAAAAATCGACCGGATTGCCTGTCCTTGGCTCATTCGTCGTTTTATCGACCCAAAGGCACAAATCCTGTTTGTTGCCGCCTCACAGGTGGGCAACGTGGCTGAGCGCTTCAATGCGACCCCATTCGACATCGAGGATGTGTTTTGGAGCCATCGCGGCGAAACCTGCACGTTCGATACCATGATCGAGGAGTTCGGCATCGGCCATGAGGCGCTTGAGAGATTGGCCGTGATCGTGCGCGGGGCCGACACCAACAGACATGATCTGGCACCGGAGGCTGCTGGCCTTCTGGCAGCATCTTTGGGTCTGTCACGCATGTTCCGCGATGATCTGGAACAACTAGACGCGGGTATGCTGCTTTACGATGCCTTTTACCGATGGGCGCGTGACGCGACGAGCGAAGGGCATGACTGGCCTGCTGCTTCGACAAAGGCTTGAGTCATGAGCAGTATGAATGATGTCCAGACGGACCTGGCTCCGTCTCTCTCCGACGCGACCCGCGTGTGGTGGAAAATCGGAATCTTGTCCTTCGGCGGTCCTGCCGCCCAGATCGCACTGATGCATAAGGAGGTCGTCGAAGACCGTAGCTGGCTCTCCGAGCAGCAATTCCTGAATGCGTTGAGCCTTTGCATGCTGCTGCCCGGTCCGGAGGCGATGCAACTGGCCACATATGCCGGGTGGCGGCTTCACGGCACAATTGGCGGCCTTATCGCCGGGTTGCTCTTTGTCGTTCCCGGCGCGGCCGTGATCATGGCGCTTGCTGCGATCTACAGCATCTATGGCAATGTGCCACTGGTCGAGGCGCTGTTTTACGGCATCAAAGCCGCCGTCCTGGTGATCGTCGTCGAGGCATTGTTGCGGGTCGCCAAGAAAGCGCTGTCGCAGAAAGTGCATTGGGTGATCGCCGCTCTGGCGTTTGTCGGGATATTCTTCCTATCGATCCCCTATCCGTTGATCGTTCTCATGGCGGGCCTGTTCGGCTGGTTCATGGGAACCGCAGACATGGATCGGCAAACCGTGGACATGGCGCATGTCTCGGTAGGCAAGACGGGCCTGACAATTGCTACCTGGATGGCGATCTGGCTTCTGCCATTGCTGGCCCTCGGTTGGCTGGGCGCGCCGGACCTTCTTGTCGAGGTAGGCAGGTTTTTTTCCACACTCGCCGTCGTGACCTTCGGCGGGGCATATGCGGTTCTCGCCTATATGGCGCAGGATGTCGTTGTTCAGTTCGGCTGGCTGACGGCAGGCGAAATGGTCGACGCGCTCGGACTGGCGGAGACCACGCCAGGCCCGCTCATCCTCGTAACGCAGTTCGTCGGCTTCCTCGCCGGGTTCAAGGAAGGCGGACTTCTGCTTGGCCTCAGCGCCGCCGTGGTGGCGCTTTGGGTGACGTTCGCGCCCTGTTTCCTATGGATATTTGCCGGTGCGCCCTACATCGAATGGATTTCGAACCAACCGAGGCTGAAAGGCGCGCTCAAGGCGATCACTGCGGCGGTCGTCGGTGTCATCCTCAATCTTTCGCTCTGGTTTGCGCTGCACGTGTTGTTCACCAATGTGAGCCGCGAGACCCTGGGCCCTGTGACCTTGTGGCGACCGGACCTCGCCACAATCGAATGGCTCGCCGTAGCGCTGTTTCTGCTCAGCTGCTTTCTAGCGTTCCGGCTGCACTGGGGGATTATCAGGATTTTGCTCGTTGCCGCGTTACTGGGGGCCGCTCTGAGACTTTTTCTGTGAGCCCCCCACCTTTTCCCACCAGATTTTCGACCTACTGAAAGGACATGAGATGACAGACACTCCCAAGCCCGCGCACGGACCGACCCAAGAGCACTTTGTGAGGGGACTTCCGTTCAAGGCGCACAAGATTGAGGGCTTCACGCCTGAACTCCTGGAGCACTACTACGAGGACACCTATGGTGGGTCCATCCGAACGTTGAATGAGGTCGAGACCAAGATCGCGGCCTCCCGGCGGGCGGGATCGCCGACAGCCGATCTTGGATCATTGATTGCGAAGCAAGCAAACCCTCCGATGGGGCCTAAGGCAAAGCGGACGTGCATTAACAGTTGGTGAAAGGCAGCAAAGTCCGCACAGCGGTTGTTCGCGAGCAGCGCAGCGAAGGTCTACAACCCGTAATCATGCCCTCGGTCGCGGCGGGCATGAACTTCGCGCTCCTGCTCTTGTTCCAGCTCCTTGGTGCGCTGCCGCTCCTGCTCCTGCGCGGTGTGCTGTTCCTCGGCCTCGCGGCCCTCGCGCAACGCGGAAACGCGATCTCCGAACGCCTCCCGGTCGATCCCGGTTGCCGCGGCCCGCAACCGCGCCGCCAGATCGTCCGGAACCTCCCGCTCTGAGGCATCGGCTTCATGCTGCTCCCGACCCTCTTTCCGACCTTCCCACGCTTCGCGCAGCCGCGTGGCAAGGTCGGGTTCCTGCTCCCGGCCCTCACGCCCTCCGGCAAGCGCCAGCTCGGATTGCTCCGGCCCGAGACGGTCCAACACGCGATCCGCCGCCCGGTCGAGCCAGTCGCGGACATGACCGGCCAGCTCGCGGGCGACCTCCATCACCTCAGCCGCGCGGGCCTTGGCCTCGTGCCAGGCCCCGACCCGCCCGACCTCGATGCCGCGTTCTTTCATCTGCCACGCGCCGGGGGAAAGCTGGGGCAACGGCGGTCGGTCCAGCTCAATAGCGCGCACCGTCTGCACCAGCTCCGCGCCCTCGTCGCCGCGCTCCCGCGCCGCCGATGCCAGCTCAAGCGCCTCGTCCCGCTGGGCCTCCAAGGTCCGGTGATCCACGCGATCCTCGATGCCGGCGCGCTTAAGGGCGATGTTGCTGTCCCGCGCCCAGGCTTCGCGCCAGCCTTCCAGAACCTCGACCTTGTTCCAGTCGCGGTTTTTGGTGGTGAAGCCCTCGGGGCCAATCTCGCGGGTGGTCAGCAGAATGTGGGCATGGTGATTGCGATCATCGCCATCGCGCCCTGGCGCGTGCAGGGCGATATCCGCGATCATGCCACGGTCCACGAACTGTTCCTGGGCGAAGTCCCGGACCAGCTCGACACGCTGCGCATGGGTCAGCTCGGCAGGCAGGGCCACGCGCACCTCGCGGGCGACCTGGCTGTTCTTCCGGGTCTCGGCTTCCTCGACGCGGTTCCACAACTCGGATCGGTCGCGGCCCCAATCCGGTGCATGATCCGGGGCGAGGATTTCGGTGTGATCGACACCGCCCCGCGCGGCGTAATCGAAGGTCAGCCCGGTGCGGCGGTCTTCGATACGCTCCGCCACACGATAGGCAATAGCCGCTGTGGCGCTGCGGCCCTGACTGCGGGAAATCATCGAAGCTCTGAGATGATAGATTGCCATTCTGTGCCGCACTTTGCTTAGGGGTCGAGGGGAAACGCTAGTCTCCCCCGCCCACACAAACGCGCAGCGTTTGTATAAGTGGGCACTTCGTGTCTTGCACCTTGCCTCAACCTTTGCCAGAAATCAACAGATGTCAGGAACGCGGAGGTCAGAATGGCGCGGAGTATTGATCAACAGATTGCAGCGACGCAGGCCAAGTTGGCTCGTCTGAAAGAACGCCAGAAGGCCAGCGAAACTCGCCGCAAGATCATCGTCGGATCAGTGGCAATATCCAACGCGCTGAAAGACCCGGAAAAGGCCCGCGCCCTCGCCGCCCTCCTGCGTCGGGCCGTCACCCGCGAAGTCGATCAGAAAGAGCTGGTCGGATTGCTGGAAGAACTGGATGGCGTCGCTGCGAAGGCGGAACGTCCATGAGCGTCAAAGACCCCTTCCAGCAGCTCGTTGATGAAATCACCCTGATCCGGCAGGACATGGAACGCCTGAAGCGGACCAGTCTGGACAAGGAAGATGCCGAAGCCCTGCACGAAATGCTGGCCGAGGGTGTGGATCGGATGTGCAAGGTTGGCCCCGAAGTCCAGAAAGCCGTCGAGATGCGTTTGCTGGGGGTTGCGGCAGTGCTCCGGGAAGAGACCGCCAAAGCCGCTGCGAGCGCCGCTGAGGGGGCTATCGCGAAAACCCGGACCGAGAGCCTCGAAGCCGCCCGGAGCCTCTCACAGGCCGCCGGAGAGGCCCGCAGGCAGGCGTGGCGCTACTTTGGCGGGTTCTGGGTGTGGTTGGCCTCCATGCTCGCCACAGGGGCCGTTCTGGGCCTTCTGCTGGCCTATGGCATGGAAACGGCCAAGTCGGCCCTCTCGGTCGATGATCTGGTGCGCTACAACTGCGGTAGATCGTGGTTCGGTGGGCAGGTCGTGGACCAGGACAACGGATCCAGCTTCTGCGCCTTCTGGATCAGGCAAGTACCGCAAGGGGAGAATTGAGGAGCCACCGACCTCCTTCCCATTCTCAGCACAATCCGACCGTTGCCACAGGCGTTGAAAGGCGAGATTGGGGATAACCCTTCCCCTCCCTGCCTGACCCACCCCATCCGGTTGGCGTTTCGCCAGCGGTATGTACGAACATCATCAGCAATGGTGCGAAAAACGCACTGACAGATAAACAGGCTCCTCCGTCGCCTGTGTCAGTCAAAAACTCCACCCCCGCCCGATCGTTCGCCAGCTTACTGACGAGCGCTACCGATCGAACGAGCGTGGATTTTTTGCCCTCCTATAGATCATTAGAAGGCGGAAAATTTCGAGCCAATAAAAACAAGGACTTAAGGGGGGGGGGTAGGTCACAGCTGTGACCTACCCCTAGCTCATAGCTGTGACCTAGGTCTGCTCGAAATTTGAACAAGCTTGACCGATATTTGACGGGTCAGTATGGTCGAAATTAGAGCAGCCAGATAAAGATATGCTGCAGATTTAACTGATATTTGAACATGGATGAGCTAGGGGTAGGTC